>NZ_JBTCWL010000005.1:0-94079 GCF_054325275.1 Oryzihumus sp. | reverse complement strand
GGGTTGAGGTCGCCCATGAAGGTGTACCGGCCGCCGGTGCCGCTCTGGGTCGGCTGCGAGGTGGTGTTCGGGCTCTGCCGGGCAAACCACGGCAGGAGCACCTCGTCCTCAGGGTGCCAGGACCCGTCGGCGGAGGCGTTGGTGTCGTAGGTGTTGCCCGGGAGCGTGAAGCCGATGCCGACGACCGGGTCACCAGTCTCCATGACGGACGTGCAGCCGTACTGCGGCGCGGTCGGGGTCACCCACGGGTTGACCGTGTTGTTGACGAACGGGTCATCGCCCCACTCGGCGATCTCGTGGCTGAGCGCGTGGATGTCCTTGATGTAGTCGCCACGGAACGTGCCGGGCGTGCTGTATGCCGAGAAGGCAAATGTCTGCACGCCCTGCTTGCCGTTGCCGTTGGTGCTGCCGCCGCCGTTGCCGGTCGCCTTCGACGCTCCGTGGTAGCCAATGACGCAGCAGTTGCTGATGCTGCCCTCGTAGAGCATGACGTTGTTGGTCAGGAAGATCGGCAGGTAGGTGGGGTCGGTGTGCTGCTGGCCCATGAGCTGCTGGATCCGGCTGGAGAACCACGCGTAGTCGACCAGGCCATAGGTGACCCCGTGGCTGTTCTGGTAGGCCGACCCCTTGCCGTTCGGGATCGTCATCGTGACCGGCGCCTGGACGGCCGGCTGACCCAGGTTCAGGTGATAGCCGGTGCCGGTCTTGTTGAACTGCGACCGCATGATCGCGTCCTCGTACTGCACGCCGGCGTTGCCGGGCGAGAGCTCGCCGGCGCCGCCGGTCGACTTGGTGGTGCTCGTGTAGTCCGACGTCTGGAAGATCGGGGACGCCACGGTCCGTTCGACGACGTCGGTGCCGTTGAGCGCGTAGCCGTTGTTGGCCGAGAAGACGATGTTGACGGGGATGATGTCGGTGGGCACGGTCGAGGCGCTGTTGGTGCTGGGGTCCGCGCCGACCATGTTGTAGCCGTAGGTGGTCCCGTTGGTCGGGTCTGTGAACGACCCGCTCCAGTGCGGGATCGTCTTGTCGGTGGCCAGCGGCGTCGCGCCGCCGGCCTCGGTGAACTCGGCGCCGGCCGGGTCCATCACGGGCAGGGTCGCCGAGCCGGAAGCGAACGCGGCCGGGGCTGCGCCGACAAGCGCGGCGGACGTCGCCACCGCCGCGGTGAAGGCGGACAGCCTTGCGAGTCTGTTCATGAGGTTCCTCCCCTTGGCCACCGCAGGTCCCCGGTGGCACGTGAGCGCCACCACTCGTGCGTGGTGGCACGTCGCGGAGCCTGCACTGTCCAGGGCGTCAGGTGAAGACTTCCACGCCGGTTCACAGGTTCAAGCAGGAGTTCTTACCTCCGCTTTAACCTCCCCTGACCAACTGAGCCCCCACGCAGTTCGGGACGCTGCGGCGCACCCTGCCCGGCCGCGCATACCGGTCTGCGTCGCAGTGGCCGCGTAATGGGCATCACGGCGAGGGGCGCGCCAGGTGTGGGATCGTCCCCGCGGCGGAGGCCCCTGCCGCCGAGCTGACCGTCCCCCGACCAGTCGCGGCCGCGCCCCGGCGGCCGCGCCGAAGGTGACTCCCCGATGACCGTCCTCACCGCAGCCCCCTCTGCCCTCGACACCGGTGACACCGCGTGGCTGCTCACGTCCGCGGCGCTCGTGCTGCTGATGGCCCCCGGCCTCGCGCTGTTCTACGGCGGCATGGTGCGCGCCAAGAGCGTTCTCAACATGATGATGATGACCTTCGGGTCCCTCGCTGTCGTCCTCGTGCTGTGGACGCTGGTCGGCTACTCGCTGGCCTTCGGCAACGACGTGGGCGGCGGTTTGCTCGGCGACCCCCTGCAGCACCTGGGCCTGGGCGACCTCATGTCGCCGTCGAGCAACGGCTCGAGCCACGTGCCCGTGCTCCTGTATGCCGTGTTCCAGGGTCTGTTCGCGGTGATCACCGGGGCGCTTGTGTCGGGGGCGATCGCCGACCGCGCCCGGTTCGGGGCGTGGATGGTGTTCGTGGCGGTGTGGACCGTCGTGGTCTACGCCCCGGTGGCGCACTGGGTCTTCGACGCCGGCTCCCCCGGGCACGCAGGGGGCTGGCTGGTTCACCAGGTCGGTGTCATCGACTTCGCCGGGGGCACCGTGGTCGAGGTGGGCTCCGGCGCCTCGGCGCTCGCCCTGGCCCTGGTCCTCGGCCGCCGGATCGGGTTCGGCAAGGACCCCATGCGGCCGCACAACCTCACCCTCGTCATGGTGGGCGCCGGGCTGCTGTGGTTCGGCTGGTTCGGTTTCAACGCCGGCTCGGCGCTGGCCGCCAACCAGGACGCCGTCATCGTCTTCACGACGACCCTGGTCGCCGGTGCGGCGGGCACCCTCGGCTGGCTCGCGGTCGAGCGGTTCCGCGACGGGCACGCCACGTCGCTCGGCGCCGCGTCGGGCATGGTGGCCGGCCTCGTGGCGATCACCCCCTCGTGCGCGTCCCTGTCGCCGCTCGGTGCGATCGTCCTGGGGGCCGCCGCCGGTGTGGTCTGCGCCTTCGCGGTGGGCCTCAAGCACCGGCTCGGCTACGACGACTCGCTCGATGTCGTGGGCGTGCACATGGTCGGCGGTATCGTCGGCACGCTCGGCATCGGCCTCCTGGCCACGGCAAACGCCCCCACGGGGGTCGACGGGCTCCTGTATGGCGGGGGGGCGGGCCAGCTGGGCAGGCAGGCGGTCGGGGTGGTCGCCGTCATGGTCTACGCCTTCCTGGTCTCCGGCATCCTTGGTCTGGCCATCGACAAGGTCATGGGCTTCCGTATCCACCGGGACGACGAGGTCGGTGGCATCGATCTCGCCGTGCACGCCGAGACCGCCTACGACCTGCACGCACTCGTCACCGGACGGACCGTCCCGCACGGCACACTGCGCTCGCTCACTCACTCAGGGGAGAACCGATGAAGCTCGTCACGGCGGTCATCAAGCCGCACATGTTCCAGGAGGTGCGCGAAGCCCTCGATGCGTTGGGAATCAACGGGATGACGGTGTCCGAGGCGAGCGGCCACGGTCGCCAGCGCGGCCACACCGAGGTCTACCGCGGCGCCGAGTACGAGGTTGACCTGGTGCCCAAGCTCCGTCTCGAGGTCATCGCCGACGACCGCGAGGCAGCCGATGTCGTCCGGGTGATCGCGGACTCCGCCAGGACCGGGCGGATCGGGGACGGCAAGGTCTGGGTCGTGCCGGTGGAGTCCGTCCTGCGAGTGCGCACCGGCGAGCTGGACGACGCCGCGATCTGATCCGGCGCGGCTGTCGGGTCGGGCCGGGCCGGACCCCTGTTCACACCGCCGAGCTGTCGGACTTCGTGACGTGGAAGGCCATCCAGTCCCTGACCTTCACCGTCGACCCTGGCGACAGTGAACCTTCCGGCTGGTCCGCGGGGCCTCCACGGTAGGTGACTGTGAACAGCCAGCTCGGGCCGGCCGGGACGGGAGGGAAAGCCAGGGCAAGGAGCTCCTCGAAGGAGATCTCCTCAACGGCCACGGTGTTGGTGTGGCCGTTGACGGTCACCGGGTGGTCCCGGGTGTGACCGCCGGAGGTCTCCAGTGACATGGGGGCCTCCGTCAGAGGTACTGGCCCGTGGCCGCGCTGTCCGTCCGGGAGATGCGGACCGCGACGACGTTCGACGGGTTGACGACGACCACGCTCTCCTGGGTCTCCCGGCTGAAGCTGGCGTGGGCGAAGGTGAGGCTCCGGCGGTCGTCCAGCGCACAGGCGATGGCCTGCGCTGCTTCCAGCTCAGAGCCGAAGTCACGGCTCACCACCAACATGTCCTCGCCGCTGAGGGCATGGATGCGGAGGAAGAGGTCGACCGGCCCGGAAGCCGGATCGTCATCGCTGGGGCTCGTCATCCCGGCCTGCCTGTCGCGACAGCGTCAGCAGCTCCCCGGGGCTGAGCACGTTGTCTCGCTCGATGGACCGCTCCAGGGCCCACGACGCCTGCTCGGCGTCCAGGTCGGAGGGGAGCACCACGAGGATCAACCGTGTGCCGTTGGCCAGGGCGACCGTCACCTGGTGCGGGTCGTCCGTGCTGAACCAGCCCGCCTTGACCCGGTGTCCGTCGACGTACACCCGGGCCGGGTGGGAGTCCCAGATGCCGGGGTCGTAGGTCATGTGGAGTGGCTTGCTGTCGCGGGCGGCCCAGATCGCGGCCAGCAGCGACGGCGCCTCAGCTGCGAGGTCGGACGAGCGCGGCCACCAGGCACCGTCGAGGGCGCCGGGGCGTTCCCGGGATGCAGCGAGAAGTCGCAGTCGAGGAGCAAGCCGCTCGCCCTGGGGGAGAGGCGAGGAGGCGCTCCGGGAGTCGGATCGACGGGGGGAAGTGTCCATGGCCACGGCAGCCACCAGCCAAACCCGGGGGCTCGAACGCCCGGAAGGTCACGAGCACGGAAACCGACCACGACAGATGTCGGGCGCGACATGGTTCCTGTGCTTCAACAGTACGCCGTCCGTGCAGCCCGAGCCTCCACCATCAGGCGGTGGCACGAGGCCAAGGAACCCAGGTCAGAGCCGGTGCAGCTTGGACGTCGGCAGGGTCACGCGCCGGACGCCGTGGCCGAAGTCGACGTAGACCGCGGCCTCGCCGTCACATGCGGTGACGCGACCGAGCCCGTGCCGGTCGTGAGTGACGCGTTCACCGACCTCGAAGCGCTCCACCGGCCTGAGTGCTGCCTCCCGCGCGACGTTGAACGGGCTCTTGAACGGCTGACGTGCAGGGGAGGAAGGCATGGACTCCAGCATCCTCCACCCTGTGAGCCGGCCCACACGTGGGTCACCCCCAAGCCTCTCGCCGGACGGTCTGCCGTCCTGGGTGTCCGGGAGCGAGGCCGCAGGAAAGGCCCCTGGCTCAACGGTCTGCGGAGGCGTGGATCTCGAACCAGACCGTCTTGCCCACCTCGACGGACAGGGGCTGGGCGCCCCACGAGGTGGCCAGCCGGTCCAGGAGCTGCAGCCCCCAGCCGTGGCTGAGGTCTTCGGCGGGGCCGGCGGCGGGCTGCAGCGGCTCGGGGTCGTGGTCGATGACCTCGACGCGAAGGCGGTCGGGGGTGCGGTGCAGGTGCAGGACGATCGCGGCCACGTCGCTGTGGGCCGTGGCGGACGGGCGGGGGTGGATGACCGCATTGGTCACGAGCTCGCTGGTGAGGAGCTCGGCCGCCATGGCAATGTCCTCGCCGAGCTCGCGGCAGAACTCCACCACGCGCCGACGGGCCAGGCGCGGCGCGACCTCGGTGGCCGGCAGCCGCAGCCGCTCATGTACCCCGTTTGCCCCGGTCCCCGTCCCCATCATCGACGCCCGCCAGTTTGCGTGGCCCGTAGTGGCCCGGTCCCGCCCAAACCGCCCCGCCAGGGTCGAGGACACGCCGTCCTCTTTGCGAATGGTAAGTCCCCGCCTGCCGGACCCCAAGGGGGTCAGCGCAAGCTTCTGCACCCCGGTGCTCCGGCCCGCATCGGGGCGGGGCGTCGGGTCAGCACGCCTCGCGGCGTGATGCGCCCGGAGGCGTGGCCGAGCCGTGCCGTTTGTGGCCGAGGGGGGTGCGCGCCAGCAGGGTGCCCCGGTGCTGGTGGGCCCGCGCCCGGTGGTCGGCCAGGCGGTGACCGAAAAGGTCTCGCCGGCCGGAACTGGTGTGTGCCTTCCAGGGTGCCAGGGCGCGGGGCGCGACCGGCCCGGCGACCGGCCCGGCGACCGGCCCGGGTCGGCGGGGTGTCAGGGCTGCCGGGAGGACCGGGTAGCCCACCAGCTCGATGCGGTCCGTCGGGCGGGGCGTCGCTGAGCCGGACGGCATACTGGGCGACGTCCTGGGGGTGCTGGCGCGGGGCGCGGTGGCGACGGTGCGGGGCGCGGTGGTGACGGGCTGGGCCACCCTGGCCCGGACCTGCTCGCCGCGCGACGGACGGCCCGGCAGTGCCACCACCGGCGGGGGCGGTACGGGGGACGTCGGCCCGGGGAACGCCCACGCGCTCCCCGGGTCGCCCGGGTGGCTGATGTCGGAGGGAACCAGCAGGCACCCGGAGAGGGCGAAGACGACGGCCTGCAGGATGACCAGGGCCAGGGTCGGGCCGGCTCCCCAGAGCCGCGGCCGGAGCCGGCGCAGAGGATGCCTTGGGGGTGTGGATGGGACGTTGCGCCTGAGGGCGTACGGCCCTCGCTCAGCGCTCAACGCCATGCGAACCTCCTCGAGTGACCCGTGCAGTGGCCTGTCGTCGGCGCGCCAAGTTTGGCACTCTTTGAGGGCATTTCGCCTGCGGTTGCTGTGATCCACTCCTGAACGGCCGCGAGACCCTGTGGCGGCCCGCCTGCCAGCGGCCCCGGACGGGCCGGCCGGCGCGGCGTGGCAGGGGCCCGGCGCACCAGAACCGCTGGTGGGGCCGACACTGCCCGTCTCGGCCCCACCACCTGTGGCACGAAGGTGCGGCTCTCACTCCACGAGGCGCACCGGGTCGCCCTCCAGGCTCGCGGTCCACGACGTCGTGTCGCTGGGCTGGTTGCCGGCCCCGTAGGCGTACTGGAGCTTGAACCAGCAGGCGGTGGGGTCGGAGTCGGCGCAGGTGTATCCGGCGGGCACCGGGACAGCGATCGTCTCCCACTTGCCGTTGAAGCTGGAGTTCGACGTGATCGAGCAGTTGCTCAGCGTCCCGGAGGCCGGTCCCGTCCCGGTGCATCCCGCCAGAGCCGCGCCGCTCGGTGACACGACCGTCACCGTGCCGTTGCCAGTGGAGTCGCCGATGTCGAACAGCCGCACGTTGAGGATGTGCCCCGCGGCCCCGCTGGGGATCCGGGCGAGGTGGAAGGTCGTGGTCGCGCTGGGGATGTTGGCGTAGATCGCCATCTTCTGGAATCCGGCGATCGAGATGGCGTCCCTCGCGGAGCCGTCGGACGTGGAGTAAGCCCGCAGGGCGAACCGGTTGTGCCCCGAGGCGCCGTCGGTGGCCAGTCCGTTGGTCCTGACCTGGATGAAGTAGGTCCCGGCCGGTGCGCTGCCGATGCTGCACAGCGTCACCCACTTGCGGAAGACCGAGCCGACGGCTGCGGGCAGGGCGGCCGGGTTGCTGAGGCTTCCGTTGTAGCCGGCATAGGTGTTCGTGCAGCCACCCACTGCGGGGTAGCTCGTGGGATCCCACGGGTTGGAGGTCGCCGTGGCCTGACGGACCGTGAACTGGGTCGTCACCTCGCCGGTGCCCCCGTACCGGATGTCGCCGGTGCAGTACGGGCTGCTCTGGCCCGGGGCGTAGCGGTCACCGACAGGGCCGGACAGCCCGTTCTGGTCGCACAGGTCCCCCACGGCGATCAGGGCGGGGTCGAACGCCTCGAACTGCAGGTTGTTCACCGCGCGGGAAAGGGTCACCGAGTAGAAGTAGCCGTTGTTGTCGTAGTCGTTGTTGGTGGTCCCGGTGCAGTTGTCACTGCCCGGGCAGCCGCCGTCCTGGTAGGCATCGCCGTAGCTCTTCGCGGCGGCGACCGAGCCGACGTTGGCCCAGAACTGTCCGGTCCCGGTGCAGTTGGAGCTGCGGGTGCCCGCGGACTCGGGGTCGTTGCCGAACTCGTTGCAGGGGCTGCCCATCGGCACCGGACCGACGAAGTCGGCCACCGCGGTCCGACGGATCGTGGTCTGGGGGACGCCGAGCAGCGGGGCGAAGAAGTTGTTGACCGTCTTGGTGATCGTCACGCGCAGGCGCGTGGGCTGCCCGCCCAGGGCGGGAACCACGGAGACCGTGCCTCCGTTGGCGAAGCCGTTCTGGCCGGCGAAGCTCTGGGCCGTCGAGAAGGCGCTGGTCTGGTCCCCCGGGAGGTTGGGGACCCCCGCGAGGGCGGCAGCGTCGGCGGCGCGCTGCTCCTGCAGCCCGACGAGGTACCAGCGGCCCACGTCCACGGTGAAGGCGCAGAAGGCCAGCAGCACGAAGCTCAGCAGGGCCACCAGCACCGCGACGTAGCCTCGGTCGTCGCGGCGCAGGCGTCGCAGACGCGCGGACATCACCGGCACCCGCTGGACACGGGCATCGGTTCGAGCGCCATGACCGAGTGCTCACCGAGCGTGAGGGTCTGGAAGAACAACCCCGTGAAGGCCTGGTGCCGGACCTCGAGGTACACCCCGACGCTGTCGGTTTCACCGGCGCAGGCGTCCTGGGACATGGGAGCCCACGTGTTGGTCACCGGGACGAACTTGTGCGTGCCGGTGTCCCAACGGAACGTGACGCAGGTGGAGCAGCTGGTGAAGGCGCTGCCGCCGCCGAGCGGGTAGCCCTGGGCGTCGGCCTTGTAGACCCACAGCTTCTGGACCGAGGTCATGTCCAGGGCGGTGGAGCCGTTGGCCACCTGGTTGGCGGCATCCTGGGCGAAGGTGAGCGTCCGAGGCTCCGCCGACGCCATCCGCACTCCGCCCCGGACCGAGGAGACCAGGCCGAGCCAGTCCTTGAACAGCATGCCGAACTCCAGGATCCCGAACAGGATCAACAGGATGAACGGGGTCACCAGCGCCGCCTCGACCGCCACGGCGCCCTTGTCCCGTCGGCCACTGTCATGCTTACGCACTCGCAACCGGGCCATCTGTGCCTACCTCTCCCAGGGCCGCCCACTGCCTGGGCGGGGCCGGCGTGGTCAGTGGTTCGAGGGCGGCGGCCCTGCCTTGTCTCCCTCACGCTAGGAGCCGGCTTCCCGCAACAGAACGCGTTGCCAGGAGAAGTGGCCGATCGGCCGGGGCAGGCTGACCGAAGGTGCTACATCGCCGGTAGGGGACGAACCGGAGAAGCTCCGCACAGCGGTACCAGTCGCGCGTGGACAGCGGAAAGCCCCGGCCACCACAAGGGGGTGGCCGGGGCACCGGGTGTGCTCAGGCGGAGCGGTGCGCTCCCGGAGGTGTGCCCGGTGCCTCGCGCGCCGGGGCGTCGTCACCGTGCAGCTTGTCGCCGAGCTTGTCGCCGACCACGGCCGTGACCCTGGAGGTGGCCTCCGCCAGCTTCTGCTGGACGTCGGGGGCCTTCTCCCGGGCCAGGTCCTGGGCGTGACCGACCTGCTCCTGCACCTTCGGGTGCTGCCACAGGTCCTGACCGCGTGCCTTGATCTTGTCGTAGCGCTGGCGCCCGGCCCGGGCGCCCAGGACGTAGCCGATCGCCGCGCCGACGAGCAGCGTTGCCTTGGCCTTCATGCGCGTTCCTCCCTGTCGTGGTGCCTCCACCGTGCCCGATCCGGGGCCGGGGCAAAACCCGGGACCGCGAGACGGTGGTCACGACGGCGCTCAGGCCGGCGGGTGGTCGCCGGTCGCGCCGTCGATCAGCTCGCGCACGATGTCCATGTGCCCGCAGTGCCGGGCCACCTCCTCGACCATGTGCACCATCACCCACCGCAGCGAGACCTCGGCGCCGGACCAGGACGTGCCCCGTGCGTCGAGGTCCAGCTCGGCAACCACGGTGTTGGCCGCCGCGCGGGCCCGGCCGTAGAAGGCGACGATCTCGGCGGTGCTCTCACCCGGCTCGACCCGCAGGTCGGCCTCGAGGTCGTCGTCGTCGAACGGCAGCGGCTCGGTCGCGCGCCCGAACGTCTCGCAGAACCAGCCGTACTCGACGGCAGCGAGGTGCTTCACCAGGCCCAGGAGGGTGGTGCCGGACGGTGTCAGCGGCCGCCGCAGCTGCTCGTCGTCGAGGCCCTGGAGCTTCCACAGCACCACGTCGCGGTGACGCTCGAGGCTGTCGAGCAGGGTGGTCTTCTCGTCGGCGGTGCGACGACGCGGGGCAGGCGGGGCAGAGCTCATGCCGGTGACCGTAGCGACCTGCGCGGACAGCCTCGCGGACCGAACGCCGGACCGGCGCGTTGACCGAACGGTCGAGGTACTCGACCCGAAAGCTCGATCCGCGCCGGCTGCCCGCTGCGGTGAGGTTGACATGTCACGGCGAACGTCGCCGTGATCGGCGTCCCCGCCTCCAGCGGGTGGCGTCGGGACACCCGGATAGGCAGGTCATGATGGCGCACTCCGTGCTCGGCCTCCTCGGCCTGGCGCTGACGACAGCCGCACTGGTCATCCTCGGGCTCAGGGTCCTCCCCGGGCCCCGGGCCCGCTCGCTCGCCACGCCACACCCTCGTCGGGTGCTGGCCATCGGGGCGCACCCGGACGACCTCGAGCTGGCCTGCGGCGGCACCCTGGCCAAGCTGAGCGACTCCGGCCACGAGGTGCACGCGCTGGTCCTGTCGCACGGGGAGCGCGGCGGTGAAGGCGCCGCGCGACCCCGGGAGGCCCGGGCGGGAGGGGTGCTCCTCGGCCTGACCAGCGTGCAGGTGCACGACTTCCTCGACACCCGGCTCGGTGAGGACCCCGTGGGGCTGGTGCAGGCCATCGAGGCGATGATCCGCCGGGTCAACCCCGACATCGTGCTGACCCACTCCGGCCACGACCAGCACCAGGACCACCAGGCGGTGCACGAGGCGACGCTGCGCGCGGCCCGGCAGTCGACCTCGATCCTGTGCTACGAGAGTCCGTCGGCGACGCCCGACTTCCGGCCCAGCGTGTTCGTTGACATCGACGAGTACGTCGAGGTGAAGGTCGCCGCGGTGGCGGCGCACCGCGACCAGGGACGCAAGCCGTACATGACTCCCGAGCGGGTCCGCGGGATCGCCACCTTCCGGGGGTCCCAGGCCAAGGTCGCCTCGGCCGAGGGCTACGAGCCGGTCCGGCTCCTGGGCAGTGCCCTGGGGGAGCTGTGAGGCGCGCCGTCCTGGTCACCGGGGCCGGCGGCCCCGCCGGCCGCAGCCTGGCCGCTCAGCTGGCCTCCCGCGGATACCGGGTGGTGTGCGCGGACATGAGCCTGACCGGGCCCGGCGGTGAGCCGGCCCCCTGGCACGTACTGCCCCCGGCCGGTCACCGTGAGTTCATCGGCGAGCTGCTGGCCCTGGCCCGCCGGGTCGGTGCCGACCTGGTGGTGCCGACGGTCTCCGAGGAGCTCGCCGTCGTGGCCGCGCACGGCGACCTGGCCCGTCACCAGGGCGTGGACGTCCTCGTCTCGCCGTGGTCCGGGGTCGTCGCGGCGAACGACAAGCTGGCCACCTGCCTGGCCCTCGAGGCTGCGGGCGTCCCCGTGCCCGCCCATGCGCTGCCGAGCCGGCTCGCGGCCACGCCGGAGCTGCTGGACGCCCTGGGCCTGCCCTGCCTGTCCAAGCCCAGGGTCGGGCGCGGTGGGCGTGGCGTTCAGGTTCACGACGGCCCGGAGGCCGTCGTCCGGCGCGAGCTGGAAGCCTTGTCCGACAACGAGATCGTCCAGGAGCTCGTGCCCGGTGAGGAGTTCGGCCCGAACCTGTGGCTCGGCGCTGACCCGGCGCGGGACGTGGTCGTGGTGCTGCGGAAGACCGCCCTGCGCCAGGGACGTGTCGGCAACGCGGTGGGCGTGGAACGGGTCGACGAGCCTGCGGTCGGGGCGGTCGCCCTGGCGGCTGCGCGACGGCTCGGGCTGCGCGGCCCGGTGGACGTCGACGTCCGGCTCCGGGCGGACGGCACCCCCGTCGTGCTGGAGGTCAATGCGCGCTTCGGTGCCAACAGTGCGCACGCGCCCGAGGTGCTCGACGCACTGGTGGGCGAGCACCGCGGCGCCTGGGGGGTGGCCTCGTGACCGGGTTGCTCGCGCAGGTCGCCCTGTGGGGCGGCGTGGCCATCCTGGTCTGGGGCCTGCCCCGCCTGCTCTACGTGCCGCTCGCGCTGGCCTTCGAGCTCGGCCAGGCACGGCGACGGCGCCGCGGGACTCCCGCGGTCCTGGCCCGGCGCCCCCTGGTGACGGTCATCGTGCCCGCCTACAACGAGGAACGCGTGCTGGAGCACTGCGTCAGCTCGGTGCTCGCGTCCGGCTACGACCACCTCGAGGTCGTGCTCGTCGACGACGGCTCCAGCGACGGCACGCTCGCGCTGATGCGCCGGCTCGCCCGGACCGACCGGCGGGTCACGACGGTGACCCAGCCCAACGCGGGCAAGGGTGCGGCGCTCAACCGGGGGATCGCCGTCTCTCGAGGCGAGTTCCTCCTCTGCGTCGACGCCGACGGGGTCTTCGGCCCCGACACCGTGACCGAGATGCTCCGGGGGCTGGACGACCCCCGGGTCGGGGCGGTCTGCGGCGACGACCGGCCGGTCAACCTCAACCGTCCGCTGACCCACGTGCTGGCCGTGCTCAGCCATGTCGGCACCGGCCTGGCACGCCGGGCGCTGAGCATCCTGCGCTGCCTGCCGATCGTCTCGGGCAACCTCGGGGCCTTCCCACGGCACGTGGTCGAGGAGATCGGCGGGTTCCGTGAGGACACCGTCGGTGAGGACCTCGAGCTGACGTGGCGCGTGCACCGCGCCGGCTACCGCGTGGCGTTCCGCCCGACGGCCCTGGTCTATGCCGAGGTGCCGTCGACGGTCCGGGCGCTGTGGCGCCAGCGGGTGCGCTGGGCGCGTGGCCTGCTGCAGACGCTGCGCATCCACCGGGGCATGCTCGGCCGCCGGCGCTACGGGGTCTTCGGGTTCTACCTCGTGCTCAACGCGTGGACGATGGTCGGCATCCCGGTGCTGCAGCTGGTGGTGCTGGTCTGCGTGCCGTTCGCCTTCGCCGCCGGGCACACGCCGTTCAGCCTCACCGTGCCGTCGGTCATGGGCTGGCTGGGCCTGTGGGTCTCGCTCGCGCTTGCGGTGTTCTCCATCCTGCTCAACCGCGCCGGCCGCGACCTGCGGTTCCTCTGGACCGCGGTGCTGTGGCCGGTCTACTCCACGCTCATGGGCATGGTCATGGCCGCCGCCATCTTTGCCGAGCTGCGCGGCACCACGGCCCGGTGGGACAAGCTGGAGCGCAGCGGGGTGGTCAGCCGACGTGGATCGCGGGTCCACGCCGGCCTGACACGCCCGGCCGCCGGCCCGTAGGGCCAAGCGCGGCGCGCGTCCTGGCGCCGCGGCGCACTGTCCTGGGGCCGCGGCATACCGTCCCCGGGCTGAGGGCCGGGCCCGGATTGCACCGCGCCCGGCGAAGGTGGCAGCGTCGGCGGCATGACGCGTCTGGACTCGGTGCCCATGTTCGACGAGCTCGCCGAGGACTACGACCAGGTGCTCCCGTTGTGCGCCCGGTTCGGCGAGCAGGTGCTCGAGCTCATCGACGACGATGCCGGCGCCGAGCTGCTCGACGTGGGCGCCGGCCGGGGTGCGGTGGCGCTCGCGGCCGCCTCGCGCGGCTGGCACGTCACCGCCGTCGACGCCTCCAGCCAGATGGTGGACCACCTGCGCGCGGCCGACCCCGACATGGTCGTGCGGCTCATGGACGCCCACGCCCTGGCCTTGCCGGACGACAGCGTCGACGTCGCGGTGGCGGCCCTGCTGCTGCACTGCGTCGACGATCCGGCGCAGGTGCTCGCCGAGATGGTCCGGGTGACCCGGCCCGGCGGGCAGGTCGTCATCACGGTGCCCGGGCCGGTGGACGACGGTGGACGCTGGGACCGCTTCTACGAGGTCGGGGCGCGCTTCCGTCCCGCTCCCGGCGCGGTCCAGGTCGCCCGCCCGATCGACGTCGGGCGCCTCGTCGCCGAGGCCGGGCTGGAGGACGCGTGGATGGGCAGCCTCGAGGTGCGGTTGCCGGTCTCTTCGCCCCGCGAGCTGTGGGAGTGGCAGATGTCGCACGGCTTCGTCGGGTTCTTCCGCTCGCTGGCGCCCGGCGACCAGGTCGAGCTCGAGCGACGCGCCCTCGACGAGCTCTGGCGGATGCACGAGGACGGCGGGATCGAGCTGCACCGCGGGGCCGACGTGCACATCGCGCGAGTACGCCGCTGACCGTCAGCGGTAGGGACCTTGGTCATTGGTGTGAGCATTCGTGACCTCGGCGTGACATTCACTTGGGGCTTTGGGTACGGTTTGCGACGCTCTTTGATCCCCTGCAAGGAGCCCCCGCACCGGGACCGCCGAGTCCTGCCACCGGTGTCGGGGAAACCCCTGTAACCCGCATGGCAGGAGCGGGGGACCCACTTCCGGGGCACTCCGGTGCTCCTTGGGGTGAAGTCCGCGCCACACGGCATACCGCCGTCGCGTGGACCGGGTGCATCTCTCCCACCCGAACCCGACAGCTCACCTCGCAGGCGTCTGGAGGTGGCTTCACGTGTCCAAGCACCATGCCGGGCGTCATCGCGCCCAAAACCGTCCCACCAACCCCCTCGGCACCACCACGGGCCGGACGACGGCGGTCCTCGCTGTCTCCGGTGGCATCGTCGCCACCCTCGCCGGACCGGCCTCGGCCGCTTCGGCGTCGGCCCCGGCGCCGCTCGTCGCGCCGCCCGCGGCAGCTGACACCGTGGCCGTTGCGGCCCCGGCTGCCAGCCCCGCGGTCGTCGCCCCCAGCTTCGGCGAGGTCGGCTTCCACAGCGTCGCGCCCAAGCCCGCGCCCGCTCCGAAGCCCGTGGCGGCCCCGGCTCCCGTCCAGCGGGCCGCCACCCCGCAGGTCAGCCGGGGCACCGCCCGGCCGGCCGTGTCCGTGTCCGTCTCCGCGCCGGCCACCAGCGTCCTGGGCGTCGCGGCCCAGTACGCCGGCGTGCCGTACGTCTGGGGCGGCACCACCCCGTCGGGCTTCGACTGCTCCGGCTTCACGCAGTACGTCTTCAACAAGATCGGCGTCTCGCTGCCGCGCACGGCTGAGGAGCAGCGCGCGGCCGTCACGCGGGTCAGCACCCCGCAGCCGGGCGACCTGGTGTTCTTCGGGTCCCCGGCCTACCACGTCGGCATCTACGCCGGCGGCGGCATGATGTGGGACGCCCCGCACTCCGGTGCGGTCGTCTCCAAGCGCGCGATCTGGACCAGTGCCGTGACCTACGGTCGCCCCTGATCCGAGCGCGTTGAACGGCCCGAACCCGCTATCCCCTGCAGCGGGCTCGGGCCGTTCGCCGTCCCTCGCCGTGAACACCGGTATGCCGCGGGGCCGCCGCCCGTAGTCTCCGGGCCATGCGCGCTGTCGTCGTCCGTTCCCACGGAGCTCCCGAGGTCCTCGCCGTCGAGGAGCTGCCCACCCCGCACCCCGGTCCCGGCCAGGTCCGCGTCACCACGGAGCTGACCAGCGTCAACTTCGCCGACGTGCACAGCCGCCGCGGTGGCTACGACGCGGGTGGCGCGCTGCCGTTCACCCCCGGCCTGGACTGCGTCGGCGTCGTCGACGCGGTGGGGGAGGGTGTGACGGACGTGGTCCCGGGCCAGCGCGTGGCGGCGTGGACCAGCGGCGGCTCCTATGCCGAGCAGGTGCTCGCCCCGGCCGCCATGACCTACTCGTTGCCGCAGGACGTCCCGGCCGAGGTGGGGGCGTCGCTGACGGTGCTGGTCACGGCATACAACGTGCTGCGGCGGGGGCAGGTTGGCGATGGCGACACGGTCCTGGTCCACGGCGCGACCGGCGGCGTCGGCGGCGCGGCGGTCCAGCTGGCGCTGGCCATGGGTGCGCGACAGGCCATCGCCACGGTCGGCGGCCCGGACAAGGTCGCGGCGGCGCGGGCACTCGGGGCCACCCACGTCATCGACCACCGGGCGGAGGACTTCGCCGAGGCGGTCCGCGCCCTCACCGGCGAGGGAGCCGACGTCATCGTCGACCCGATCGGCGGGGAGGTGACCGAGCGCGGGATGACCTGCCTGGCGCCGTACGGGCGGCTCGTGATCTGCGGGCACACAGCCGGGCCGGCCGCGGCGATCCGCACCACCGACCTGCACCGGCACAACCGCGCGGTGCTGGGCTACAGCACCGGCTACCAGCGCCGCACCCGGCCGCACGCGCTGCGCCCCGCGGTCGAGGCGGTCCTGGCGCACGCCGCCCGCGGCGAGCTGGTGGTGCCCGAGTCGGCGCGGTTCCCGCTGGGAGAGGCGCCTGCCGCGCACGCCCTGGTCGAGTCGCGGGCCGCGGTCGGCCGGGTGTTCCTCGTCCCGGCCTGACGCCAGCAACACCTCTGTCCCGGGAGGGGGGCGTGACGGGGCGGCGGGTCTCGCGCGACACGCGGTACTGCATGCTGAGCGGTAACGCGGAATGCGTAGTAGCGTCCGTGCCACACAAGCAGGAGGTGGGGTTTGGACACGACGCAGCTGCTCAAGGGGGTCCTCGATGTCGCAGTGCTCGCGGTGGTCGAGGAGGCCGACGGCTACGGCTACGACGTGGTGCGCCGGCTGCGCGCCGCGGGTCTGGAGGACGTCGGCGACGCCTCCGTCTACGGGACGCTGCGCCGGCTCTACACGGCGGGGGCGCTGACCTCCTACGTGGTGCCGTCCGAGGAGGGCCCGCACCGCAAGTACTACGGCATCAACGCACAGGGCAAGAAGGCCCTCGCGGAGCAGACCAAGGTGTGGCTCCGGTTCTCGGACACCATGAACGGCCTCCTGCAGGCCGGGGCGGAGGGGCGACGGTGACAACGACGACGAACCTGCGGGTCGACAGCTACCTCACCGGGGTGGCCGCGGCCCTGGATGACCTGCCGCGCGGCGACCGGGAGGACCTCCTGGAGGAGGTGCGCGAGCACCTCGACGACCTCGCCCACGAGAGTGACGCGCCGCTGACGGTGCGCCTCGGCGAGCCGGAGGCGTATGCCGCGGAGCTGCGTGCGTCCGCCGGCCTGCCTCCCCGGGGGCGCGCCTCCCGGGCTTCGGTGACCCGCACCCTGGGTTCCGCCAGGGACGCGCTGCTGGCCCAGTCCTGGGTCCGCCCCGTGCTCGGATTCCTCATCTCGGTGCGCCCGCTGTGGTGGGTGGCCCGGGCGTGGCTGCTCGTCTCGGCCGTCGTCCTCGTCCAGTGGGGCAGCTGGGGCGCCTGGTCGACACGGCTGCCGCTCGTGCCCCACGTGGGGTCCGGTCTCACCGGGGCCCTTGTGGTCCTTGTCGTGGCCGTCGCCTCGGTGCAGGTCGGACGGCATGGCTGGGGCGTGAGGGCGCGCCGCGCGCTCATCGCGGTGAACGCGGTGCTCGTCGTCGCGGCAGTCCCGGTACTGGCGTCCCTGAGCGACGCGACGGAACGCACCGTCATGCAGCCGAACACCACCGTGCAGTACGTCACCGAGCCCCCGCAGCAGGGCACGTGGACCCGGGGCTACCGGGTGCTCAACGTCTATCCCTATGACGCCAACGGCCACCTGCTCACCGACGTCCGGCTCTACGACGACCTCGGCCGCCCACTGGATCTCCAGCTCGGCCAGGACCCGAACCGCCGGGCCGTCTTCGACCGCACCGGGCAGCCGGCGACCAACGCGTTCCCGCTGCGCTACTTCGAGCCGGGCACCCGTGTGGTGGCCAACCCCTCGGCGGGGCCGCAGGTCGTGGTGCCCCCGCTGGTGCCGCAGCCGATGACGGCGAGCGCGACGCCCCAGGCGAGCGCGACCTCCACGGCGAGCGCCACCCCCTGACCGGCGGCGGGCCGGCCGGGGCAGCCGGGGGCCGGGCGTGCCGCCGCCTCCGGCGTCAGCGACCGAGCTGGTCGAGCACCTCGACGAGCTGCTCCGGCGTGGACACCATCGGCCAGTGGCCGGTCTCGAGTTCGACGAAGTCCCAGGCGTCGCGCAGGGCCTCCACGTGCGGGCGCTGCTCCGGCCCGTCCGGCAGGGTGCAGGCCACGAAGGTGGCGCTCAGCTGCTCCAGCGGCCGGGTGAGGCCGGCCGGCTCCAGCAGGGTGCGGCCCGGGTGCCCGGTGCTGCGCGCCAGCAGGTCGGCCACCTGCTCGTCGGTCAGGTCGTGGCCGGCGAAGTCCTCGGGTTCCGGTGCCGGCCAGAGGCCGTCGTGGCCGGCGATGCTGGCGCGCACCAGCTCCTGCGCGGCGGCGGACCACCCGTCGACCATCGAGGCGCCGTCGACCGGCACGTTGGCGTCGAGGAACACGGTGTGCGCCACCCGGTCGGGCGCACGGTCGGCGACGATGCCGGCGACGAGTCCGGCGTAGCTGTGCCCGACGAGCACCACGTCACGCAGGTCGCGGTCCTCCAGCACGGTGACCACGTCCTCGACGTGGTCCTCGAGGCCGACCTCGGCGGCCCCGGTGGAACGGTCGGACAGCCCGGGCAGGGTCAGCGGGTGGACGGCGTGGCCTCGCTCGCGCAGCAGCGTGGCGACGGGCTCCCAGACCCAACCGCCGAGCCAGGCCCCGGGGACGAGGACGTAGGTGGTCACGGGGCCACACCGTAGGGGACCGGTGCGACGGGTGTCCGGCGAACGTGGCACGGTGGCAGGCATGGCACAGGCGCAGCAGCACCCGGGGCGCCCGGCCGGGGGTCACCGGGTCGGGGAGGGCGGCTTCCGGCGCATCTCGGTGGCGTTGTTCGCCGCCGGGCTGGCGACGTTCGCCCTCCTCTACAGCACGCAGCCGCTGCTGCCGGCCCTCGCCCGCTCCTTCGGCGTCACGGCCGGGCAGAGCGCGCTGTCGGTCTCCGCCTGCACCATCGGGCTCGGCCTCGCGCTGCTCGTCGCCGGTCCGCTCTCTGAGGTGGTCGGCCGCACCCGCCTGATGCACGCCTCGCTGTTCGCCTCGGCCGCCGTCGCACTGCTGTGCGCGCTCGCGCCCGGCTGGCCGGTGCTGCTCGTGCTGCGCGTGATCGAGGGCGTGACCCTCGCGGGGCTGCCCGCCGTGGCCATGGCCTACCTGCGCGAGGAGGTGCACGAGTCCAGCCACGCCCGGGCCGCCGGCCTTTACATCGGCGGCACCGCGCTCGGCGGCATGTGCGGGCGCCTGCTGGCCGGTGGGCTGGGCGACCTCGCCGGCTGGCGGTGGGCGCTCGCGGGGGTAGCCCTCCTCGGCCTGGCCTGCGCCGTCCTGGTGCGGGTGCTGCTGCCGGCGTCGCGCCACTTCGCCCCGGCACCGGCCAGCCCGGCATACCTGCTGCGGGTCACCGGGCGGCTGCTTCGCGACCCGGCCCAGGTGGCCCTCTACGGCCTCGCGGCCACGCTCATGGGCGGGTTCGTCGCGGTCTACAACGCCATGGGCTTCCGGCTCGCCGGGCCGCCCTACGCCCTGGGTCTGGGGGTGGCCGGGCTGGTCTTCTGCGTCTACCCGATCGGGTCGTTCGCCTCGACGTATGCCGGCCGGCTCGCCGACCGGCACGGTCGCCGTGCCGTCGTGCCGGTCGCCGTCGTCGTCATGCTCGCCGGGGTGCTGCTCACCCTTGCCGGGCCGCTGGGCCTCGTCGTGCTCGGGCTCGCCGTGATGACCGCCGGGTTCTTCGCCGCGCACGGCGTGGCCAGCGGCTGGGTGGCGGCCCGGGCGCACGTCGGCACCGGGGGCACGGGCCAGGCCGCCTCGCTCTACCTGTTCGCCTACTACCTCGGCTCGTCGGTGTTCGGCGGCCTGGCCGGTGACGCGTGGACCGCCGGGGGGTGGCCGGCGGTGGTGCTGCTCGTGGGCGCGCTGGTCCTGGTGGGCCTGGGCCTGTCGGCCGCCCTGCGGCGCACACGCAGCCTGCTCGAGCCGGGCAGCGGGACCGGCCTGGTCAGCGGCTGAGGGTCAGCGCGCCGGCGGTCAGTGGCTGACCGGCTCCAGCACGAACACCGGGATCTCCCGGTCGGTCTTCTCCTGGTAGGACGCGTAGTCCGGCCAGGTGGCGACGGCGCGCTCCCACCACTGCGCCTTCTCCTCGCCGGTCACCTCGCGCGCCTTCATCTCCTGGACCTCGGGGCCGTCCTGCAGCTCGACCAGGGGGTTGGCCTGGATGTTGAAGTACCAGACCGGGTGCTTGGGGGCGCCGCCCAGCGAGGCGACCACCGCGTAGGCGCCGTCGTGCTCGACCCGCATCAGCGGGGTCTTGCGCAGCTTGCCGGACCGCGCGCCGAGCGTGGTCAGGATGACGACCGGGCGCCCGCGCAGGGTCGTGCCGCGGGTGCCGCCGGAGGACTCGTACTCCTCGACCTGGTCGCGCACCCACTTCTCGGGACTGGGCTGGTACTCACCGTTCAGAGGCATGCCCCTGACAACACGGCATACCGGGCGTTTATGTCTGCTGGGCGGCCAGGGCCTCGAAGTTCTCGTACA
This sequence comes from Oryzihumus sp., assembly GCF_054325275.1. Taxonomy (NCBI): domain Bacteria; kingdom Bacillati; phylum Actinomycetota; class Actinomycetes; order Micrococcales; family Intrasporangiaceae; genus Oryzihumus; species Oryzihumus sp. The sequence continues at coordinate 74,100 of NZ_JBTCWL010000005.1, read as the reverse complement.
GCTCCGGCACGCCGAACCGCGCACGGGCCTTCAGCGCGGCCGGGCCGACCTGGCGCCACAGCCCCGCCATCCAGAGCCAGTCGAGGATGAGGTCGGTGTCGATCAGGCCGCGCGAGGTGAGCGTGCCGACCGTCTCGCCGAACGCCAGGACGGTGGCCACCGCGTCGTCGTCGATCGTGGAGGTCTCGGGGTCGAAGCCCTCCGACCACAGCGTCTTGGTCGCGTCCTGCAGCCCCAGCTGCGTGCTCCACTGGGCGATCTGGATCAGCAGCGCTGCGTCGTCGTGCGCGGACATGCCGGCTCCCTTCCTTCCGGCCGGTCCCTCGCCGGCCGGGCTGACGCCAGCCTCCCCGGGCCCGGCCCCGCCGTCATCGGCCAGTTGTCCTGCGCCCGGCGCGCCGGTGTCCGTCATGCCCGCCCTGCCCCGTCGTGTCAGGTTCGTCACGTTCCGGGTCAGGTTGTCGGTGGGCGGTGCCAGCATTCCGGCCATGACCGCGACCCCGTCTGCCCCCGCGCGCGTCTCGCTGATCACCCTCGGCGTCGAGGACGTCGCGCGCTCCACCGACTTCTACCTCGGCCTCGGCTGGCCCCTGTCCCCGGCGTCCGTGGCCGGGGAGGTCAGCTTCTTCCGGACCTCTGGTGGCCTGCTGGCGCTGTATGCCGCGTCCGCCCTGGCCGCGGACACCGGGCTGCAGCAGGCGCCCCAGGGGATGTTCCGCGGGGTCACGACCGCGGTCAACTGCGACGACGAGGCGCAGGTCGACACGACCCTCGAAGCGGCGGTGACGGCCGGGGGGACGGTGGTCAAGCCGGGGCACCGCGCCGACTGGGGTGGCTACGTCGGTTATTTCAGCGACCCGGACGGGCACGTGTGGGAGGTCGCCTGGAACCCCGGCTGGCCGATCGGCGAGGACGGACGACCGCAGCTGCCCTGACCAACGCGACCGAGCCCGGGCCCAGCACTGCAGGTCCGGGGCTCTGCCGCGTCACGGCGGCGCATCCCCGTGGAACCGGGCGGGGGGCGGCGCCGCCGCGCGTGACCGACCGGCAGAGGGGGCGCCTGTTGGCGAAGGAGTGTCCGTACGGCTGATGCCGGGCTCAGTCGCCCAGGGCGTACCGGCTCAGCAGCTGCTCGGTGACCGCGGTGTACCGCTCGTCGACCCGCTGCCGGGAAGGGTCGGCGTCGTGCCAGGCGACGACCTCTCGTGCGCCGCGCCAGAACGGCACCGTGGCGGCAAAGCCCGGCACGAGCGCCTTGACCTTGCTGTTGTCGAACACCCCGTGGTGCATCCGGTCCCCGAGCAGGGCGTCGCCGATGTCGGGAGCCACCGCGTGGATCGCCTCGGAGGGCACGTGGACCAGCTCCGGCTCCGGGGCGCCGGCGGCCCGGGCCATCTGCCGGTAGATGGCGTCCCAGGTCAGCACCTCGTCGGAGGTGATCTGGACGGCGTCGCCGATCGTCGCGGGCAGGCCGAGCAGGCCGACGAAGCCGCGGGCGAAGTCGTCGTGGTGGGTCAGCGTCCACAGGGAGGTCCCGTCGCCGTGGACCACGACCGGCAGCCCGCGGCGCATCCGGTACACCTCGGTCCAGCCACCCAGCAGCGGCACGGAGGTCGCGTCATACGTGTGGGAGGGGCGCACGATGGTGACCGGGAAGCCACGCTCGCGGTGGGCGGCGACGAGTCGCTCCTCGCAGGCGATCTTGTCGCGGGAGTACTGGAGGAACGGGTTGCGCAGCGGGGTCGACTCGGTGACCGGCAGGCTGGCCGGCGGCTTGGCATAGGCCGAGGCGGAGCTGACGAAGACGTACTGCCCGGTGCGGCCGCTGAAGGTCTCGACGGCGGCCGCCGCCTGGTCCGGGGTGAACGTCATGAAGTCGGCGACCGCGTCGAAGTGACGCGCCTCCAGCGCCTGCCGGACCGCGGCCGGGTCGTGGGCGTCGGCGTGCAGCGCCTCGACGCCCTCGGGCAGCGGGCGGGTGCTGCTGCGGCCCCGGTTGAGCACGCTCACCTGCCAACCTGTGGCCACGGCACGGCGGACGCAGGCCGAGCTGATGACGCCGGTGCCGCCGATGAACAGGACGTGGGGTGCGCTCATGGGTGCCGATCCTGCCCGATGCCCGTCGGGGACCGGCTGCTGCGGTGCCACCTCGGCGTTGCGGCTGCCCGGCCGACCTGGCCCGGCCATGATGTGGCCCATGACCAGTCGCCTGCAGAACCTCACCGTGGACTGTGCCGACGCCCGCGCCCTCGCGTGGTTCTGGGCGCAGGTGCTCGGGTGGAACGTCTACTACGACGACGACCCCGAGGTGCTGATCGCGCCGGCCTTCCCGCCTGACCCGGCGCAGCGGCCGACGATGCTGTTCATCCCGGTGCCGGAGGGCAAGACCGCCAAGAACCGCGTGCACCCCGACCTCGAGCCGACCGACCGGACCCGCGACGAGGAGGTCGAGCGGGTCGTGGCGCTCGGCGCGCGGATCACCGACGACCGCCGCAACGCCGACGGGACGGGGTGGGTGGTGCTGGCCGACCCCGAGGGCAACGAGTTCTGCATTGAGCGCTCGGCCGCCGAGCGGCCCGTGGTGCCGCGGCAGTGGCGGCTGGGCGGCTGACCCGGTCAGAGGATGCCGCTGGCGCGCAGCTGCGCGCCGATCGGGCCGTCGCGCCAGGCCTTGTCGTAGAGGCTGACGGGGACGGCCCGGCGCTCGTCCAGCGTCAGCTCCTCGACGGGCAGCAGCCCGCCGAGACGTCGGCGGTGTATGCCGGTGACCTCCTCCCAGGCCGCCTCCAGGGCGTCGTCGTCGCGCTGGAGGACCAGGCCGTCGGCGGTGACCGTCAAGGTGCGGCGCCGGGCGCGGGACAGCGTCAGGCTGCCGAACGAGGCGGCCAGGGCGAAGCCGAGCAGCAGGCCGATCGGCCACGGGTCGACCAGGACGGCGACCACGAGGCCGCCGAGGCCCGGGGCGAGGAACGCCCGCATCAGCGCGACCGGCCAGCGCGGGGGATAGGTCGTCGGCTCCGGCGGCGGCAAAGCCGGTTGCTGCTCGGGAGTCGGCACAGCCGGATGGTAGTGCGGAATGGGTAGCGAGGGCCTTGCGTTCTGCATGGATGTAAGCGTGTAATCACGTAAGCATCATTCAATGAGGAGGCCGTCATGGCACCACACAAGCGCTTCCCCCACGGCCGGGGTCGCGGCGGCTACGGCCGCCCCGGTGGGTGGCAGCAGGCCGACCTGCCCGACGCGTCGGACGCCTCGGGCTGGTTCGCCGGCCGACTGCCCGACGACTGGTTCACCGGGGCACCGGACGTCACCGTCGACCGGGACGAGATCACCGTCATCGGTGACCTGCCCGCGCCGGACAGCGACGACCCGGCGGCGGCCGAGGGCCGGATCAGCCGCTGGCGTGAGGAGACCCGCGAGACGCGGATGAAGATCGCCGACCAGGCGCAGGCGCGCTACGGGCGCACCGTCTCCTGGGGCGCGCGGATCGGCGACACCGCCCAGCTGTTCACCCACCTGTCCGTCCCGGCGATGACGCGGCTGCGCCAGAGCGAGCGGCAGGTGCTTGACACCCTGGTCGACGCCGGGGTCGCCCGGTCGCGCTCCGAGGCGCTGGCCTGGTGCGTCCGGCTCGTCGGCCAGCACACCGACGAGTGGCTCAGCGGGCTGCGTGAGGCGATGTCGGAGGTCGAGCGGCTGCGCGCCCAGGGCCCCGAGCTCTGAGGCTCGCCCCCGTCGTGACGGCGAGGGTGACGGCGGATCCGCTGTGATCACAGCGATCCTGCCGTCACGGCCGCCCACGACGCGTTCGGGTGAGGTCTGGCCGAGGCGACAGGTCGGGCACAGCCGGGCCACAGCGGAGCCGCCGAGGGTGGGACCACTGACAACCCCATCCCGGAGGTCCCGATGAACAGCGCACGGGAGCGCGGCGCGCTCCGCATCCGCCAAGCCACCGCGGCCCTCGTCGGGGCCAGCGTGGCCGCGACCGGGGCCGCCGTGGTCCTGGCCCACCAGTCCCGGGCCAGCACCTCCGCGAGCACCAGCTCCGCGGCCTCGAGCACGACCGGGTCGACGACGAGCGACAGCTCTTCGCAGTGGCAGGTCGGCGTCGGTGGCGGCGCGCCGCAGGCGCAGAGCGGGGGCTCGTGATGGACCTGACCCTGCGCGGCCCGGCGTACGAGTGGGCACTGTGGTCGACCACCGTCCGGGTCGCCGTCGCGGACCCGCACGCGCTGCCCTCGGTCCGGCGGCTCGTCGACCACGAGCTCGCGGCCGTCGAGCGTGCGGCCAGCCGGTTCCGCGCCGACTCCGAGGTCCGGCGCCTCGCCCACCGCGGCGGGCGTCCCACCCGCATCAGCCCGACCCTGGCCGCCCTGCTCGAGGCGGCTCTCAGCGCCGCCGGCGAGACCGGTGGTGCCGTCGACCCGACCCTGGGCAACGCCCTGGCCGGCCTCGGCTACGACCGGGACTTCGGCGAGGTGCTGCGCCGTGCCGGCACCGACGGGTTCTCCGTCCGGGTGCTGCGCCGGCCCGCTCCGGGCTGGCAGCGGGTCGAGCTCGACCTCGATGCGCTCACGGTGCAGGTGCCGCCCGACGTCCAGCTGGACCTCGGGGCGACCGCCAAGGCGTGGGCCGCCGACCGGTGCGCGCGGGTCGTTGCCGACACCCTCGGCCTCGGCGTGCTGGTCAGCCTCGGCGGCGACATCGCCACCGCCGGGCCCGCGCCCCGCCGGGGCTGGCAGGTGCTCGTCCAAGACCAGCCGGACGACCCGGCCGCGCTCGTGGCCCTGCCGGCGGGCGCCGCCCTGGCCACCTCGAGCACCTGCTCGCGGCAGTGGCAGCATGCCGGGCGCGAGCTGCACCACGTGCTCGACCCCGCGACCTGCGAGCCGGTCGAGCCCGTCTGGCGGTCGGCGTCGGTCGTCGCTGGCGACTGCCTCACCGCCAACACCTGGTCGACTGCGGCGCTGGTGCTCGGCCGGCAGGCGCCGGCAGCCCTTGCGGCACAACGCCTCCAGGCCCGGCTCGTGGCCGAGGAGGGCGCGGTCCACCACCTCGGGGGCTGGCCGGTCGAGGCCGAGGTGAGTCACGGCATACCGGTGCCGGCATGAGCACCGCGCTGTGGCTGCTGGGGCGCGGCACGGGGCTCGTGTCGTTGCTGCTGCTGACCACCACCGTGGTCCTGGGCGTGCTGACCGGCGGCGGCTACCGCTCCCGGGAGCTGCCGCGCTTCGCGCTCACCGAGATCCACCGTCGCGCCTCGCTCGCCGCGGCCGTGCGGCTGGTGGTCCACGTCGGCTCGCTGTGGCTGGACCCGCAGGCGCAGCTGCGCGCGGTCGACGTGGTGGTGCCGTTCCTGTCGCGCCAGCCGCTGTGGTGGGGGCTGGGCACGCTCGCGCTCGACCTGCTCGGCGTGGTCATCGTGACGAGCCTGCTGCGCAGGCACATCCGGTATGCCGTGTGGCGCGGGCTGCACTGGCTCGGCTACGCCGTGTGGCCGGTCGCCTTCCTCCACGGGCTGGGGTCGGGCAGCGACGCCGGCACGTGGTGGCTGCGGTCGGTGGCCATTGCGTGCTTCGCCGCGGTGGCGGTCGCGGCGGGTTGGCGCGTCAGTCGGCTGGAGGAGCCGGCGGCTCCTCCTCGCCCTCGGGCGCCTTCGACGCCCGTCGGGTGAAGGCGGCCAGGGCCCCGGCCGAGGGGGAGGCGGCCGACTGGTTGGCCTGCTGGAGCTCGAGGTAGACCTCCTCGCGGTGGATGTCCACGTCGCGGGGGGCCTTGATCCCGATCCGCACGTTGTCACCGTTGACCTCGAGCACCGTGATGACGATGTCGTGACCGATGACGAAGCTCTGCTGCGGGCGACGGCTGAGCACCAGCACGCGAGAGTCCTTTCTGCAGAAGCGGAACCAGACGCCTACCTTATGGCCGCTGCCTGTGGACCGGCGCGGCCGGAGGCGTCAGGCGCTCAGCAGCGGGGCGCGCAGGGGGAACTGCTGGCCGGTCAGGACGACCTGCGCGGCCTGGTGGGTGCGGTGGTTGACCACCAGCGGGGCGAGCAGGTTGGCCGAGGCGTCCTCGGGGTTCTCGCGCAGGGTGACCACGAGCAGTAGCAGCGCGTCCTCGGCGTCGGTGAGCTCGAGGCGCTCGGCGGTCACGTCGTCGATGACCGGGGCGTAGTCGGGGAAGAACGGCTGCGGGGCGACGACGACGAAGCTCGGGCCCTGCTCGTCCTCGCTCATCAGCTCGAACACGCCCTCGCCGCCGCCCTCGACGAGCGTGAACCGCTGGGCCTCGGGGAAGCCGACAATGCCCGACTGGAAGGTCAGCTGCGGGGTCTGCGTCTGCGGCGCCGTCATCGTCATCTGGCTCACGGGTCTCTCACTTCGACGTGCGGGTGGTTGTTCTCGTGCTGGCGTCCGGCTCGGGCCGGGGGCGCCGCGGGTGGCTCCTGGGCGTGGTTCGTGGGCCGCGGCTCAGGAGGACTGGTCGAACAGGCGGTGGGCGGGCTGGGCGGCCGGGGCTCCGGCCGCGGTGTAGGTCGGGCCCTCGGGGTTCTCGGCGTAGCGGCCCATGGCCTCCTGGACCGCGCGGTAGCTGCCCTCGAGCAGGTCGCGGTTCGCGCCGGCCAGGGCGGTGATCTCGGCCGTCGCGGTGACCAGCGCGTTGCGGTGGTCGGTCAGGACGTCGTCCCACGGGGAGGGAGCAACCTCGGCGATCTCGCGCAGCGAGGCGGTCGGCTCCAGCTCCAGGGCCTCGGTGACGGGGCCGAGCTCGATGGCCCGGCGCAGCTCCGCCTGGCGGATCTCCTCCAGGACCAGCTCGACCTCGTAGGTCGCGCGGCCCAGCCAGCGGGCCCGCCCGACGGCGAGCAGGGCCTGCTCCTCCTCGAGCTTGAAGGTCAGCAGGTCGAGGAGCTCGCGCACTCGCCACAAGGCAGAGGAGACGTTGGCCAGGGCTGTCTCGGTCTCGGCGTCGAGACCGGGCGGCGTGGCCCCGGGGTGGTGGTCGTTCACGGGTCCCCCATCGGCTGGAGCGGACTTTCGCTGAGGATTTCGGACAAAACCGCAGGTCAGGGGCTAACTAGTTCGCTCTAGTCATGCCGCATGGCCCAATCGGATGATTTGTATTTCTTTACCTCAGGTTGAATGAAAAGCCCATAATTGACGCGTCAGTAACGCTTACGTTCCGCAGCGTGACTACTACCTCCGTCGCGGCAGCGCAACCAGCAAACGCTGGTGAGGATGAGCTCTGCCGCGCTCACATGGCGCTGGTGCACATGGAAGTGCGCGCCGTTGCTGCCCGGTTGCCCGGTCACGTCCACCTCGACGACCTCGTCTCGGCCGGCATGGCCGCGCTCGTGACAGCGGCGAGATCCTTCGATGAATCCTACGGCGTGCCGTTCGCCCGTTTCGCGGCCCGCCGGATCAAGGGCGCCCTGCTCGACGAGCTCCGCTCGGCAGACTGGGCCACCCGGTCGCTGCGGGCCAGGGTTCGCGCCCGTGACACCGCCCAGGACGAGCTGGCGGCGAAGCTCGGCCGGATGCCGTCGGCGCTGGAGACCGCCACCGAGATGGGGATCGAGCTCGCCGAGCTCGAGCGGATGCAGGCCGACCTGCACCAGTCCGTCGTCCTGCGCCTGGACCAGCTGACCGTCGAGGCCGGCTCCGACGCCGTGCTGCCGTCGGTCAACGACACGCCGGAGGCGGCGATCGTCGAGCGGGAGCGCCAGGCGTATCTCCGCGACGCGGTGCACGCGCTGCCGGAGCGGCTGCGGGTCGTCGTCGAGGGCTGCTTCTTCCAGGACCGCCCGTTCAAGGAGATCGCCGAGGAGCTCGGGGTCACCGAGTCCCGGATCTCGCAGATCCGCGCCGAGGCGCTGAACATGCTGCGCGACGGCATGAACTCCCAGCTCGACCCCGACATGGTCTCGCCGGTGCGTGCCGGTGGCGTCGTGGCGCGGCGGCGGGAGGCCTACTACGCGGCGATCGCCGGTCGTTCGTCGTATGGCGCGCGGCTGAGCATGCCTGCGGGGCATGGGGTTTCGGTCGAGCGCTCGGCTTGACCAACTCTTTGCGTTTGTCGCCGGGGGAACTCCTCAAGTAGGTGTCGCCGGGGCCGATGAGGGCTCCGGCGACACCGAAGGGTGGCGCTACGGGGACACCACGGATGGAGTCCTCGGGACCCCATCCAAGGAGGAACCCCCATGGGTCTGCAGATCAACACCAACATCGCGGCGATGAACTCGTACCGCAACCTGGCCTCCACCCAGGGTGCGATGAGCAAGAGCCTCGAGCGTCTCTCCTCGGGCCTGCGGATCAACCGCGCCGCGGACGACGCCGCGGGTCTGGCCATCTCCGAGGGCCTCAAGTCGCAGATCGGCGGCCTCACGGTTGCTGCTCGCAACACCCAGGACGGCATCTCCGTCGTCCAGACCGCTGAAGGTGCGCTCACCGAGACGCAGTCCATCCTCCAGCGCATGCGTGACCTTGCCGTGCAGTCCGCCAACGACAGCAACGACCAGAACTCGCGGGACGCCATCAACACCGAGGCCACGGCACTCAAGGACGAGCTCGACCGCATCGCCAACAAGACGACGTTCAACAACGTCAACCTGCTCAACGGCAACTTCACCTCGAAGGACTTCCAGGTCGGCTACGCCAGCGGTGACAAGATCACGGTCAACGTCACCTCGTCCGGGCCCCAGGGTGTCACGGCGACCTTCGCCAACGGCCAACCGAACCTCTCGGCTGGCACCCTCACCCTCACGGCGGGCGCGCTCTCGGTGACCACGGGTGCCCTGACCGCCAGCAAGGACTCCAACGACATCGCGTCGCAGCTCAACGGCGACAAGAACTTCTCGGCCGCTTTCACCGCCAAGGTCACCTCCACCGGTGGCTTGGAGATCAAGGCCAAGGACGCAAGCGTCGCTGCCGCTGCCATCGCCTTCACCGGCGGCGGTGGCCTCGCGGGCACCAAGACGGACACTGCCAACACCCTGACGGGCACCGGTGGCTTCAGTTCCACCGACCTGGGTGTCGGCGGCTCGGATCTGTCCTCGAAGGCCAACGCGACCACCGCGATCACCGCGATCGACAGCGCGATCAAGTCGGTCTCCACGGCGCGGGCGTCGCTGGGTGCGCTGCAGAACCGCTTCGAGCACGTCATCAACTCGGTCAACGTGGCCAACGAGAACCTGTCCGCGTCGAAGTCGCGCATCACCGACACCGACATGGCCCAGGAGATGACCTCCTTCACCCGCTCGCAGATCCTGCAGCAGGCCGGTGTCTCGATGCTGGCTCAGGCCAACCAGATGCCGCAGTCGGTCCTCAAGCTCCTGGGCTGAGCCGACTGAGCTGAACGTGCCCACCGGGGCGGCCGACAACGGCGGCCGCCCCGGAGGGCACCCCAGGCAGCGCACGCGAACCGACGAAGGGACCGGGGACAGTGGGAACGACGATCGACGGCCTCATCTCCGGCATGAACACCACCCAGATCATCGCCCAGCTCATGCAGCTCGAGCGGCTGCCCGAGCAGGCGATGACCCAGCGGCAGACCACCGCTCAGAACATGGTGACCGGCCTGCAGGGCCTCAACACCAAGGTCAGCAGCCTCGGCACGCTCGCCAAGGCCCTCGTGCCCGACGCGGTCGCCAAGACCAACCTGTGGCAGACCGCGAAAGCCACCACCCGCGACAGCACGCGGGTGACCGCGACCGCCGGCACCGGTGCCGTGCCCGGCTCCATCGCCTTCACGGTCACCTCCCTGGCCACCGCGGGATCCGCCGTCTCGACGGGCACCGTCGCCTCGATCTCAACGCAGGTCAGCGCCGGATCGATCCTCGTCGCCAAGGGCGTGACGGCCCTGGGCTTCTCGGGTGTGGACGCCAACGGCGCGGTGACAGGCACGCACAAGATCACCGTGACCCAGTCCTCGACCGGGCCGAGCATCACCAGCAGCGCCCAGGCCAGCACCATCAAGGTCGATGGCTCCAACAACGTCCTCAGCTACAAGCTGGACAACGGGGCGGTCAAAACCGTCACGATCGGGCCCAACAACTACACCCCCGGCCAGTTGGCCCAGGCGGTCCAGCAGGCCACCAGCGGCGACCTCCGCGTCGTCGTCGGGGCCAACGGCGCCATCACGCTGACGAGCATGCACGAGGGGGCGGCAGCCACGCTGGCCCTGGACCCGGGCACGACCCTGGCGGGCTTCGCCTCGGGCACCTCCTCGACGGCGGGCGTGGATGGCAAGGTGCGCCTCGACATCGTCAACCCCGACGGGAGCAGCACCCCGGGTGTCGCGGTCGACGTCGCTCCGACCGCAGGTCTGGTCAAGCCCGTCTCCGACCTCAACGGCCAGACGGTCAACCTCACGGTCTCCGGGCCGATCCGTGCAGGGAGCGCCACGGCCACGCAGGTCGCGGTGGGTGGCTCGCAGACCCTGGCCGACGTGGTCAGCGCGCTCAACGCCGACCCCACGCTCGGCGTCAGCGCCGCGGCCGTGTCCGTGGGCGGCGCCTACCGGCTCCAGGTCAGCTCCACGTCGACCGGCGCCGGTTCGGACATGACCTTCGGCAGCGGGGCCTTCCAGCTGAACACGCTCGGCACGATGCAGGAGCTCACGGCCGCCAGCGACACCGTGCTGCGCGTCGGCACGGGATCCGGCGCCTACGACGTCAGGTCCTCCACCGCGACCGTCACCGGGATCCTGCCGGGCGTGGACGTGACGGCCCTCAAGGCCGACCCGTCCACGACCGTCACGCTCGGCGTCGCGCTGGACACCCAGGGCATGTCCGACAAGGTCAAGGCCATGGTCGACCAGGCCAACGCCGTCCTCGGCTACATCAGCAGCAACTCCACCTGGGACGCCACCAAGAAGGTCGGCGGCCCCCTCATGAGCAGCTCGCTCGCACGCACGCTCACCGACCAGATCACCACCGCCGTCATCGGGACATCCTCGGCCAGCCCGGCGGTGGCCGGCGTCAGCGTCCAGAAGGACGGCACCCTGGCCTTCGACGCGCAGGCGTTCGCGAATGCGTGGGCCAAGGACCCGGCGTCGGTCCAGACGACGATGACCGCGCTGGGGCAGCAGATCAGCGACCTCGCCACCCAGGCGTCGGACCCCATCGACGGGCTGATCACCGGCCAGGTGCAGAGCCAGCAGCAGACGATCACCGACATCGGCAAGCAGATCGACGACTTCGAGGTGCGGATGACCGCGCGCCAGGACTCGCTGACGCGGCAGTACGCCGCGCTCGAGACCGCGCTGGGTCAGCTGCAGTCGCAGAGCCAGTGGCTCAGCGGCCAGCTGGCGGGCCTGTCCGCGAACACCGCCAGCAGCAAGTGACGAAGGGGAAGCAGCCATGACCTACGCCGCCGCTGCGCGAGCGCGCTACGCCCAGGAGTCCGTCGGCACCGCCTCCCCGGCGCGCCTGGTCACCATGCTCTACGACCGGCTCGTACGCGACCTCGGCGCCGCCGAGCTGGCGCTGGCCGTGCCCGACCTCGAGTCCGCCCACCACCAGCTGATCCACGCCCAGGACATCGTCCGGGAGCTCGCCGCCGGTCTCGACCTGAGCCTCTGGCCGGAGGGCGAGGGGCTGGCCAGCCTCTACGACTGGCTGGTCAAGCGCCTGACGGAGGCCAACCTGCGCAAGGACGCCGCGGTCGTGGCCGAGTGCCGCGGCATCGTCGAGCCCCTGCGCGAGGCCTGGCACGATGCCGCGGCCGCCCAGGTCCCCGTGCTGCCGCAGGCCGCCCACGCATGAGCGCTGAGCGTTGGGGGCAGGTGCTCGACGACTTCGAGGCCTGCCTCGTCGAGCAGGAGCGCCTGCTCGACGAGGACCCGTATGCCGAGCTTGTCGCCTTCACCCCGCCCGCAGGGCTGGGGCCGATGCCGCTCGAGGTGAGTGAGCGCGCCGGCCAGCTGTTGGTGCGCGCCGGGCAGCTCGGCGACCGGGTCGCCAGCCAGCTCGCCGCGTCCGGCCGCCAGCTCGCCCTCGCGAACCGGATGGCGGGGGACGCAGGCGACCGGCCGGCATACCTCGACCAGATGGTCTGACCGGCTCAGGTGGCCACCCGCGAAGCCGATAGGAATGGGCAGGGTCCTTCCGTCGGCGACAAGGTGGGTGTGATGTCAGGCTTCTCCAGCCTCGGTCTGGGTGCGCGCGCGCTGTCGGCGGCCCAGCGGGCGTTGGACGTCACCGGTCAGAACATCAGCAACGCCAACACTGCCGGCTACTCGCGACAGCGCATCGAGCAGGTCGCGGCGGGTGGGTCGGTGGTGCCGGCGATGTGGTCGCGGAGCACGAGCCCCGCGGACGGTGTCGTCATCACCGGCATCACCCGGATCCGCGACGAGTTCGCCGAGGCGCGGGCGCTGTCCGCCCAGGGCGACCTGTCGCACCTGAGCACGGTCAAGCAGACCTACGGCGACATCGAGACGACCTTCGGTGAGCCGAGCGACACCGGGCTACAGGAGCAGCTGTCGGCCTTCTGGGGGTCGTGGCACGACATCGCCATCAACCCGACCGAGGACGCCCCCCGCTCCCAGATGCTCGAGCAGGCCTCCACCCTGGCGAGCACCTTCAACGGCCTCAGCAGCCGGATGAACCAGCAGTGGCTCGACTCCCGCGAGCAGCTCGTGGCCACGGTGTCCGACGTCAACTCGATGGCCGCCGACGTGGCCCGGCTCAACGCCGCGATCCGGTCGGCGGTGACCGCCGGCAACCCGGCGAACGAGCTGTCCGACCAGCGCGACGTGCTCGTGATGAAGCTCGGCCAGGCGGTCGGCGCGACGGCCACCGCCGGCGCGGACGGCGTCGTCAACGTCAACCTGGGCGGCAGCCCGCTGGTGACCGGTGACCGCACCCGCGCGCTCCAGGTCGCCGGCCCGACGAACCACACGCCCGGTGCGACGAACGAGCTGGCGCTTCAGTGGGCTGCTGACGGCTCCGCCGCCGTGGGTGGCGGCAGCGTGCAGGGCCTGCTCGACGCCGTCAACACGACCCTGCCGAGCTACCTGACGGCGCTCGACGGCATCGCCCGCTCCGTGATGTCGGCCGTCAACCAGCAACAGGCCAAGGGTTACGACCGCACTGCCGCGGCAGCGCCGCCCAGCTCCCCTCCGAACGGGCAGGCGATCTTCGCCGGCACGGGGGCCGGGGACATGGCTGTGGCCATCTCGAACCCGCAGCTGGTGGCGGCATCGGCTGCCCAGCCGCCCGCCTACGACGGTGACAACGCCAGCGCCATGGGTCTCCTGGCCAACCTTCCGATGTCGCCGGCGACCGGCAGCACCATGCCGCCCGGCCCGGATGCGACCTACCGCAACCTGATGGTGCAGCTCGGGGTGCAGGCGCAGAGCGCCAACCGGCAGACGGACCTGCAGACCTCGGTCGCGGGCCAGCTCGAGGACGCCCGCACCGCCGCGTCCGGGGTGAGCCTCGACGAGGAGATGACCAACCTCGTGAACTTCCAGCACTCCTACGAGGCGGCGGCGAAGTTCATCACGACGATCGACTCCACGCTGGACACCCTCATCAACATGACCCGCTGAAGGCAGGACTGACATGTCGTTTCGCGTGACGCAGGGAACGCTGGCCCGGGGGGTGCTGGCAGGTCTGCAGACCAACATGAAGCAGCTGCAGCGCACCCAGGAGCAGCTGTCCTCCGGGCGCAAGCTCAACCGCCCCTCCGACTCGCCCGTCGATACCGTCAACGCGATGCAGCTGCGCGCGGACAAGGCCCGCACCACGCAGTACGGCCGCAACATCGACAACGGGCTGTCGTGGCTGTCCACCGCCGACACCACGCTGGGCCAGGCCACCGACATGGTCGACCGGGTGCGTCAGCTGGCCGTGTCCGCCGTCAACGCCGCGCTTCCGCAGGAGTCCCTGGACGCGATGGCCAAGGAGATCGACCAGATCCGCAGCGGCCTGATCCAGCTCGGCAACACCCAGTACGCCGGGAAGTACGTCTTCGGCGGCACGATGACCGAGACGCCGCCGTTCGACAGCACCACCGGCGCCTACGGAGGGAACACCTCGGCCGTGAACCGCACCGTCTCCGATGACCCGACGTCGGGCACGGTCGCCGTCAACGTGCCGGGCAGCACGGTCTTCACCACGATGCTCGACAGCGGCACGGGCATCCTGGACAGCATCTCCTCGGCGCTCAAGGCAGGCGACGTGACCGCGGTCAACGCCCAGCTGAGCAGCCTTGACGCGGCGGCGTCCGCGATGAGGTCGGTGCAGAGCACCGTCGGCGCGAAGGTCAACCGCCTCGAGTCGATCCAGGCCCTCGCCAACGGCCACCTCGACACCATCACCAACGGCCTGGCCAACGCCGAGAACATCGACCTGCCGAGCACGATCATCCAGCTGCAGATGCAGCAGAACGCCTACCAGGCGGCGCTCGGCGCGACGGCGAAGATCATCCAGCCGTCGCTGATGGACTTCCTGCGCTGACCCCGGCTCCGGGACGTTCCGGGTATGCCGTGAAGGCCGCCTCCCAGCCGGGAGGCGGCCTTCACGCTGTGGTGGGCACCCGGCATACGCGCGGGGGAGAGGGGGAGCCCGTCAGTTGGGGAGGACGACCGCGAGGTGGCCGAGGCCGTAGCCGTCGATGGCCAGGCGCAGGTCGACCCGCCGGGTCACGCGGCGCACGAGCGGCACCAGGTCAGCCGGCGGGGTCTCGTCGGGGGCGACCACGGAGTACAGCTTGAGGTGCGGGGCGTTGGGCACGTTGAACAGCCCGGCGAAGACGTTGATGACCTCGGCGAAGTTGTCCAGCAGGTTCTGCGGGATGTAGCGCCCCTCGATCGCGGCGTCGGCGCCGGCCTTGGGCACCAGCGACAGGGCCGCCCCGGCGCGGGCCGCCAGCTCCAGGTCGGCGCACAGCACGGCGCCGGTCTTGATGTCGTCGGTGACGTAGACGCCGATCGCGCAGGGGCGGATCAGGGTCGGCACCACCGGCTCCAGGCACGGGGAGATGTCGACCTCGCGGCCGAGCAGGTCGGCGAAGAGGTCACGGACGCGCTTGGGCGGGGGCAGGACGGTCATCGAGCAGGGACCTCAGGCCATCACGGGCAGCAGGGCGTCCCGGAAGGTGTCGGGGTTGAACGGCTTGGCGATGAGGAACAACGCCCCGGCCCGCTCGGCCCACTCGCGCATCTCCGCCGAGCCCTCGGAGGTGACGAATCCGAACGGCGTCTGGTCGCCGGAGCGGCGCAGCGCCGAGAGCAGCTCGATGCCGGTCATGTTCGGCATGTTCCAGTCCGAGAGCACCAGGTCGGGCCCGGTGTCCTTGACCGCCTCGAACGCCTCACGCCCGTCGGCGGCCTCGCTGATCTGGTGGCCCTCGAAGCCGGCCTGGCGCAGGGTGCGGATGACGATCATGCGCATGGCGCGGGAGTCGTCGACGACGAGGATGTGCATCAGGAGGGGATCCGTTCAGGGGTAGCAGCGGACGGGACAGCGGCAAGGGCGTGCAGCGAGATGAGGACCGGCTCGCCGTCGCAGGTGAGGAACACCTCGGCCAGCGGCGGCTGGGTCAGGTCCCGGGGGTCCTCGGCGCCTCCATCGAGGACGGTCGGCAGGGAGAGCCGGTTGGAGCCGGGCAGCAGGCCCTTGACGTTGCCGCCCACCACGTTGGTCAGCTCGCCGAGCGCGTCAGCCACCTCCGCCGGGCCCACCTCGTCGGCGCCCATCATGAACATCGCGGCCGCCATGGCCCGGGCTCCGGCGCCGGAGGTCTGCACGCCGACCACGCCATGCGCGTCACCGGTCACGGTCACGACCGCGGTCACGACCTCCTCCGGGCAGGCGTCAGGTGCCTGCGCCACCGTGATCTCGAGCCCGAGCAGCGAGCTCCAGACGTCGCGTGCGATCTCCTCGATCTCGGCGAGGTCCTTGGGGTCCAGCGTCATGCCGCAGCCTTCCCGTCGAGGCGGTAGACGGTCGCACCGCCCACGGTCGTCCGTGTGAACCGCTCGTCGACGTTGATCGTCGTCTCGGCCGCCCCGAGGAACAGGTAGCCGTCGGGGGCGAGCAGCTGCCCCACCCGCTCGAGGACCTGCGCCTTGGTCTCGGCGTCGAAGTAGATGAGCACGTTGCGCAGAAAGACCACGTCCATGGTCCCCAGCGGGGGAAACGGGGCAGCCAGGTTGAGGGACCGGAAGCTGACCATCGAGCGCAGCTCGTCGCTGATCTGCCATCCGTCCTCGACCCGGCTGAAGTGCGCCTCGCGGGCCTGGGGGGAGAGCCCGCGCTTCATCTCGAAGTCGGTGTAGCGCCCGGCCTTGCCGCGGGCGACCATCTCCTCGGACAGGTCGGTGGCGACCAGTTCGAGGGTCATCCCCTCGGCGGCCAGCCGCGGTGCGACCGTCATGGCGATGGAGTAGGGCTCCTGGCCCGAGGAGCACCCGGCCGACCAGACCCGCACGCGGCCCTGGACCCGTCGCGCGCAGATCAGCCGCTCGAGCACCCCGCTGCCCAGCGCCTCGAACGGCGTCCGGTCGCGGAACCACGAGGTCTCGTTGGTGGTCATCGCGTCCACGACGCGGCGGCGCAGCTCTCCGCTGTCCTCCTGGCGCAGCTCGGCCACGAGGGCCGGCAGCGACCCCAGACCGGTATCGCGCGCCAGCGGTGTCAGGCGCGCCTCCACGAGGTACTCCTTGCCCTTGGGCAAGGAGATCGCGGACTCCCTCTGCACCAGCCCGGAGACGAACTCGAAGTCGCCGTTGGCGATGGTCATCGCTGGCCTCCTGCTGCCAGGGGCCGGGCCGGACGCGGCGCCGGGGGGCGGAAGTCGGATCGGCCGTCGGCCACCGCGGCCAGCAGCACGTCGGCCATCTGGTCCAGGGGCAGCACCCGGTCGGCGAGGCCGGCGCCGACGACGGCGCCGGGCATGCCCCACACGGTCGAGGTGGCCGCGTCCTGGGCGATGACCCGTCCGTGCCGGCTGTAGACAGCGGCCGACCCGCGCCGGCCGTCATTGCCCATCCCGGTGAGGACGAGCGCCAGCGTGCCGGGGCCGTAGACCTCGGCCGCGGAGCGGAACAGCGGGTCGACGGCCGGGCGGCAGAAGTTCTCCGGCGGGTCGGCGGTCAGCTTGACGTAGACGTGCACCTCGCGCCGGGCGATGGTCAGGTGGCGGTCGCCGGGGGCGATGAGCACCTGACCCGGCTGGATCACCGAGCCGTGGGTCGCCTCGCGCACGTCCAGGGCGCAGTGCTTGTCGAGCCGCTGGGCCATGAGCCGGGTGAACATCGGCGGCATGTGCTGGACCACCAGCACCGGGACGGGCAGGTCCGCGGGCAGGGCGGGGAGGATGGTCTCCAGCGCCCCGGGCCCGCCGGTCGAGGCGCCGATGACGACGACGTCGACCCGGCCCTGGCTCGAGGCGGCCGGGGCGGCGACCGCCTCACCGGCCGTGGCCGGGGCCAGCCGCGGGGCGAACGGGCGGCCGCACAGGGCCACGATCTTGGGCGCCAGCTGGGCCTGCACGACGGCGATGGCCTCGGGGGCGTTGGTGACGTTGGCCGGCTTGGGCAGGTAGTCGCTCGCACCGAGCGCCAGCGCGTCCAGCGTGGCGCTCGCGCCGCGCTCGGTCAGCGTGCTGAACATGACGACCGGGAGGTGAGGGCGCGAGATACGGATGCGTCGCAGCGTCTCGAGCCCGTCCATGACCGGCATGTCGATGTCGAGCACGACGCAGTCGGGTGCGAGCTGGTCCAGCTTGTTCAGCGCCACCTGCCCGTTGGGCGCGGTGCCGAGGACCTCCAGGGCCGGGTCGGCCGACAGGGCCTCGGACACCATGCGCCGCACGACCACCGAGTCGTCGACGACGAGCACGCCGATGCGGCTCATCGGGGCGTGCCCGCCAGGCCGAGCACCTGCAGCTTGGCGGCGATGGTGTCGGGGGTGAACGGCTTGATCACGTAGTCGTGGGCGCCGGCCGCCAGGGCGCGCACGATCTGGGCGCGCTCGCTCTCGGTGGTGACCATCATCAGCGTGATGTCGCGGTAGGCGGCCGTCGACCGGCACACCGCGACGAAAGCCAGGCCGTCCATGACCGGCATGTTCCAGTCGACCAGGGCGATGTCCGGGCGGATGCCCTCGGCGAGCAGGTCAAGGGCCTCCTGGCCGTCGCCCGCCTCGACGACGTCATAGCCGTGCGAGGCCATGATCCGGCGCAGGATCATGCGCATCGCGCGGGAGTCGTCCACGACGAGAGCGAGCACCAGTCCTCCTGTCACCGGTCACGGGCCATGCCTTCGAGTGCCCTATCGGCACGACGGCGGTGGACCTGAGCCACCGGGAGTGGTCGGGTCCACCGCCGTCGCGGGGGGAGCGTGCGCGCGTCAGTAGCGGAAGTGCGCCACCATGGTCTGCAGCTCGCTGGACAGGTGGGCCAGCTCGGCCGCAGCCTGCTGCGTCTGGGCGACGCCGGCGGTCGTGGTCTCGGCCGCGGTCGCGACGCCGTTGATGTTGTTCGCGATCTCGGTGCTGCCGGTGGCGGCCTCGTTGACGTTGCGGTTCATCTCGTTGGTCGTGGCGGTCTGCTCCTCCACGGCCGAGGCGATCGTCGTCTGGAAGTCGCTGATCCGGCCGATGATGTCGCCGATCTCGCCGATGGCCCGGACCGCCACGGCGGTGTCGCCCTGGATGGTCTGGACCCGGTGGGCGATGTCGTCGGTGGCGCGGGCGGTCTCGCGGGCGAGCTCCTTGACCTCGTTGGCGACCACGACGAAGCCGCGTCCGGCGTCACCGGCGCGCGCCGCCTCGATGGTGGCGTTGAGGGCCAGCAGGTTGGTCTGCTCGGCGATCTGGGTGATCACCTTGATGACGTTGCCGATCTCCTGGGAGGAGTCGCCGAGCTTGCCGACCTGCGCGTTGGTCTCGGCCGCGTGCACCACCGCGGACTGCGCGACCCGCGCCGCCTCCGTGGCGTTCTGGGCGATCTCGTGGATCGAGGCGCCCATCTCCATCGAGCCGGCGGCGACGGTCTGGACATTGCGGCTGACCTGCTCCGACGCGGCGGCCACGACGTTGGCCTGGGCCGAGGTCTCCTCGGCGCTGGCGGCAATCTGCTGGCTGGTGGCCGACAGCTCCTCGGAGCTGATCGCCAGGGTGCCGGCGCTGGTGGCCATCGTGGCGATCGCCTGGCGCAGGCTGGCGACCGCGGTGTTGAGGTCCTGGGCCATGGTGCCGACCTCGTCGTGGGAGTCGACCCGGGCGGTCTGGGTCAGGTCGCCCTCGGCGACGGCGCGCAGCACCCTGCTGACCCGGCGCAACGGGCTGGTGACCAGGTGGGCCAGGAACAGCGCCAGGCCGACCGCGAGGGCGACGCCGATCAGCAGCCATCCGACGATGAAGGCCACGGCGTTGTGGAACGTGGCATCCGACTTCGTCACGGTGGCGTTGGCGTCGGCCTGCTCCGCCGCGGTCATCTGGTCGATCAGTGAGAACGCCTGCTGGGTGGCCGGCGCCAGCTTGTCCTCGCGCAACTGGGCGTACTTGACGCGGTCGCCGGCGATGACCATCGGGATGGCCGAGGAGTCGCGGGTGAGGCGGTAGTCGCTCCAGACGCTCTGGAACTTGATGACCAGGTCCTTGCGCGCCGAGTGCGCCATGTAGGCGGTCATCGCGTCGTCGAGCACCGTGTCCTGCTGGTGGATCCGGTTGAGCCAGTCCTGGCGCGACGACGCCGTCGTCGCCTCGGCGAGGTTGGACATGTCGATCCAGCTCTGCTGCGCCTGCTTCTGCATCGCGGCGAGCTCCATGGTCGGCACGAGGTTGTCGCGCTGGAGGCTGTGCACGGAGGAGTTGACCGTGTCCAGCTTGACGACCGACAGCACCACCACGCCGATGGACACCAGCGTCACGAGCAGCACGACCATCTGGATCTTGGTGTTCATCCGCCGGTTGGCGAACCAGCCGCGGAACCGGTCACGCTTGCGTCGCCGCGGGACCGTCGCTTGCACGTCCTCCACCTCCGGCGTCGTCTGCCCGTCCGTGGGCGTCGTGTCGGCCATGGCCGTGGTCCTTTCGTTGTCCATCCGTGGTCTGGGGTGCGCGCCGCGCGCGCAGGGGGGTCGGTATGCCGGGTCAGGCCGGCGCGGTGACCCGCACCGCCTGCTCGATGTCCAGGACGAGCAGCAGCCGGTCCGGCAGGCGGCAGGTGCCGCTGATGAGGTCGGCAGGCGGTCCGGTGAGCGCCTCGGGTGGCGGGTCCTGCTGGTCCGCGCTCACCTCGAGGACGTCACCGGGGGCGTCCGCGACGAGCCCGACGACCTCACCGTCGTGCCGCACCATGACGGTGACCGCACCGGGCTCCGGTCGCGGCTCGAGCCCCAGCCGGGCGCGCAGGTCGACGACGGTGACGACCTGCCCGCGCAGGTTGGCCAGCCCGAGCACCGCCGGCGGGGCGAGCGGGACCGGGGTGATCCGCGGGGTTCGGATGACCTCCTGGACGTGCTCGACGTCCAGGCCGAACAGCCCGTCGTCGACGGTGAACGAGGACAGCTGGCGGGTGCCGCTCACGAGGGCACCGCCATCCAGTCGAGGGTCGCCGGCGCGGCCGGCTCGTAGAACAGGGGGTCGGCAGCCAGCACGGCGCCACGCACGTCGAGGAGCTCGGCGACCTGGCGGCCCACGACCACCGAGCCGTTCAGGCCCGGACCGCCGAGGTCGCTGCTCACGCCGTCGAAGTCGTCGCTGATGTCGTGGATGGCGCTGACGACCAGGCCGACGCTGCGCCCGCCCTCGCTGTACACGACCACCTGCACCCGCTCCTGCGGACCGGGGTCCTCGGCCACGCCCATCACCCGCGCCAGCCGGGCCAGGGGAAGGATGCCGTCGCGGTACTGGATGACCTCCCGGCCGCCGACCTGTTCCAGCGTCGCCGTGGACAGCTCCTCGATCCGGTGCACCGCGGCCAGCGGCACCGCCACCCGGCGGTCCGGCCCGACCCCCACGATGAGGAACGCCTCGCGCTCCTGCTCCGCGGTGACCTGCCCGGGCTCGGCGGAGGCGGCCAGGTCCCGGGCCGCGCCGAGCACCCCGCTGCGGTGCCCCAGCGCCGTGACGTCCAGGATCAGCGCCACCGCACCGTCGCCGGAGACCATCGCCCCGGCATACAGCCCGATGCCGGCGAGCTGGGAGCTGAGCGGCTTGACCACGATCTCCTCGGTGTCCACCACCCGGTCGACGACGATGCCGAACTGACGACCCTCGCTCTGCACGACCACGACCGAGACGGTGCCGTCCGCGCGCCGGCACGACGTCAGGCCCAGCGCCGCGTCGAGGTGCACCAGCGGGAGCAGCCGGCCGCGCAGCCGCAGCACGGGCACGCCGGAGACGTCCTCGATCGTGGTGCGCACCTCGCCGGAGGGGACCGCTACCAGCTCGACCAGGCTGAGCTGGGGGATGGCCAGGCGCTGGCCACCGGTGGCGACGGTCAGGGCGGGGATGATGGCCAGGGTCAACGGGATCTGCAGGGTGACGGTGCTGCCGAGGCCGGGGACGCTGCGCAGCGCGACCGTCCCGCCGACCTGCTCGATGTTGGTGCGCACCACGTCCATGCCGACGCCGCGACCGGAGACGCTGCTGACCGCCTCGGCGGTGGAGAAGCCCGGCTGGAACACCAGCGACGTGGTCTCCTCCGGCGAGAGCGCGGCCAGCTGCTCGGGGGTGAGCAGGCCCCGCTCGACCGCCTTGAGACCGACCCGCTCCGGGTCGATGCCCCGGCCGTCGTCGGCGATCTCGACGTGGACCTTGCCGCCCTGCTGGTAGGCCCGGAGCCAGATGACGCCCTCGGCGGGCTTGCCGAGGGCGACGCGTTCCTGCGGGGGCTCGATGCCGTGGTCGACGGCGTTGCGGACCAGGTGCGTCAGGGGGTCCTTGATCGCCTCGAGCAGCGAGCGGTCCAGCTCGGTCTCGCGGCCCTCCATCTCCACGCGGACCTGCCGGCCGCAGACGACGCCGAGGTCGCGCACCACGCGCGGCATCCGGCTCCAGATGTTGCCGATCGGCTGCATGCGCGTCTTCATGACGCCCTCCTGCAGCCCGGCGGCGATGACGTCGAGGCGGTGTGCGGTGTGCATCAGGGCGGGGTCGGCGATCGTGCCCGCCTGCTGCACGATCCGGTTCCGGGTCAGGACCAGCTCGCCGACCATCTGCATCAGCTCGTCGAGCACGCCGATGTCGACGCGGATGGTGTGGTCGGCCACGCCCCGGCGGCTGTCCACCTCGGTCTCGCCGCCGTCGTGGTCGGCGGGCTCCGGCGCGGGGACCGCGGCCGGACGGGACTTCCCGGACTGCATCGCGTCGGGGTCCGCGCTCTGCAGCCGCTCCAGCTGGGCGACGAGGGCGGAGAAGTCGTGCTGGCCCTCCGCGCCGGTCGCCTCGATCGAGGCCAGCACGGTCCGGATGGCGTCGACCAGGTCCAGCAGGGCCGCCGCGCGCTCGAAGTCCAGATCCAGCTCGCCGTCACGCAACCGGCTCAGCAGGCCCTCGCCGACGTGGCTGACCTGCTCGAGCTGGCCGAAGGCGAGGAAGCCGCTGGTGCCCTTGATCGTGTGGATGGTGCGGAAGATGCCCGCCAGCAGCTCGCGGGACCCGGGGTCACGTTCGAGCTCGACCAGGTCGCGGTCCAGCTGGTCGAGGTTCTCGTGGGACTCGACCAGGAACTCCTGGACGATCTCCTTCATCTCGGAAAGCTCGAACACGGTCCCTCCTTCGAGCTCCTCGCGCGTCGCGTCCGTGCGTTGCGGTCCGCCCCACCTATCGGCGGGCACGGGCCGCAGGTGAGGGATTCGGGCCACGAGCGGCCCTCCAGGCGACCACGCGGCATACCGCGTTGTGCCAGGACTTGGCACAACTCCTCAGGTCGCCGGGGGCAGCGCCGATGAGGGGCCCGGTCACGGAAGACCAGCAGCTGCCACGGACAGGCGGTGAACCCCTGCCCACAGGCCCCTCCCGAGGGGCCTGATCCGTCGACCGCTGCTGGAGGAATGACCTCAATGCCGGAGCCTCTCGGCGACGTCACCATGAGCGCGCTGCACCAGGCGCTCTCGGGCCTCGCCCTGCGTCAGCGCACCATCGCGGACAACGTCGCGAACATCGAGACCCCCGGCTTCCTCGCCGGCAAGGTCGACTTCGAGGACAGCCTGCGCAGCACGCTCGCGGCCGGGGGTGACCCGGCGGCCGCCACGCCGAGCCTCGCGCGCTCGCTGGAGCCCACCCGCACCGACGGCAACAACGTCAACCTCGACGAGGAGACGCTGGCCGGCGAGCAGACGAACCTGTCCTACTCGCTTGCGATCGAGGCCATGACGGCCAAGTTCAGCCAGCTGCGCATGGCGATCGGGAGCAACTGATGGGCATGTTCGACGCGATCAACAACGCCGGCTCCGGGCTCGTGGTCTACCGCAAGTGGCTGGACGCGGTGTCCGACAACGTCTCCAACATCAACGACGTCTCGCCGACGAGCGGGCCGGCGTTCCAGGCGCGCTACGTCGTGGCGCAGGCACAGGACTACGGCAACGCCGGTGGCGCCAAGGTCGGCGGGATCGAGCTCGGCAGCGCCGGGGGCCGGCTCGTCTACCAGCCGGACAACCCGCTGGCAGACAAGGACGGCAACGTGCGCGTGCCCGACATCGACCTCGCCGACCAGATGGGCCAGCTGATCATCGCCCAGCGCGCGTACCAGGCGAACCTGTCGGTCGTGCAGCGGGCGCAGGACGCCTACCAAGCCGCGCTCGGACTCGGGAAGTGACGCGATGATCCCTCCCATCTCCGCCATCGGCGCGCTCCCCGTGCCCCAGGTGGCCGCCCCTGCTGCCGCCACCGCCACCCCCGGCGTCGACTTCGGTGGCCTCGTGTCCAACAGCCTGCAGCAGCTGCAGGACCTGCAGAGCACCAGCGACAACCTGGCGGTCAAGGCCGCCACCGGTGACCTGACCGACATCCACGACTACATGATCGCGTCCAATGAGGCCTCGGTGGCCACGAGCCTGACCGTGGCCGTGCGCAACAAGGCCGTGGACGCCTTCACCGAGATCATGCGGATGCAGATGTGAACGGCTTCGACCCCAAGGCGCTGATGGCCCGCGCCCGCAACCTCTTCTCCGGCTTCACCACCGGCCAGAAGGCGATGACGGCGATCGCCGTCGTGGCGGCCGTCGTCGGTGGCACCTTCTTCGTGTCGTGGGTCTCCCAGCCGACGTACGCCCCGCTGTTCACCAGCCTGTCCTCGACCGACGCCGCCGCGATCACCGCCAAGCTCACCGAGGCCAAGGAGCCGTACCAGCTCGCCGACGGCGGCACCACGGTGCTCGTGCCGCAGGCCGACGTCTACCAGCAGCGGATCAACCTCAGCGGTCAGGGCCTGCCCGCCGGCGGGGGCAACGGCGACGGCTACTCGCTGCTGGACAAGCAGAGCCTGACCACCTCCGACTTCCAGCAGAAGGTCACCTACCAGCGGGCGCTGGAGGGTGAGCTGCGCAAGACGATCGAGTCGATCGACGGGGTGCAGGCCGCGGTCGTGCACCTGGCGCTGCCCGAGCAGGACGTCTTCACCAGCGACGCCGCCAAGCCCACCGCCTCGGTGCTGGTCAAGACCGCGCCGGGCACCTCGCTGACCAGCAGCCAGGTCGAGGCCGTGGTGCACCTGGTCTCCTCGGCCGTGCCCAAGCTCGACGCCTCGGCGGTCACCGTCGCCGACGCCAGCGGCCAGGTGCTCAGCGCCGCCGGGCAGGACGGGGCCTCCTCGGCCCTCAACGACGCCCGTGCCCAGCAGAGCCGCACCGCCTCCGACGCCACCGCCGCCGCCGTGCAGTCGATGCTCGACAAGGTCGTCGGCCCCGGCCACGCGGTCGTGCGCGTCGACACCTCGCTCAACTACGACCAGCAGACCGTCGACCGCGAGGAGTACCTCGTGGACAAGAAGCAGGTCCCGCTGACGGTCAGCACCAGCAAGGAGACGTTCAAGGGCAACGGGTCCGCCGTCGGCGGCGTGCTCGGGCCCGACAACATCTCCGTGCCGAGCGGCACCGGAGGCTCCGCCTCGACGTACACCAAGGAGTCCGGCGACCAGACCAACGCGGTCGGCACGCAGAAGACCCACACCACGGCGGCGCCGGGGCAGGTCAAGCGGATGACGGTCGCGGTCGTCCTCGACGCGGCCACCACGGGCTCGGCCGACCCCAAGCAGATCAGCGCCCTGGTCGCCTCCGCGGCCGGCCTGGACACCGCCCGTGGCGACGTCGTCACGGTAGACAAGCTGCCGTTCGACACCAAGGCCGCCGCCGCCGCGGCCAAGGAGCTGGCCCAGGCCGAGTCGGACAAGCGCACGTCCGACCTCATCAACCTCGCCAAGACCGTCGGCCTGGTCCTGCTGCTGGCCCTGGCGCTGTTCGTCTTCGCCCGCCGCAGCCGCAAGGTCGAGCGGACCCCGGTCGACCTCGGCGAGCTCGAGGCCTACCGCGAGGAGCGGGCCCAGCTCGCCCGGCCGCAGACCCTGGCCATCGACTCCGGCCTGGGCTCCCCGGCCGTGCTGGAGGCGCCGAAGCCGATCTCGCCCGAGGCCGAGATGCGGGCCGCGATGCACGACGAGATCAGCCAGTTCATCGACGACCAGCCCGACGAGGTGGCCCGCTTGGTGCGCGGCTGGCTCGTCGAACGGAGGCCCTGACCATGACCTCGATCGAGAACCTCTCGGGGCTGCGCAAGGCGGCCGTCCTGCTCGTCCAGGTCGGCAAGGAGCAGTCCGCGCAGATCCTCAAGGGCCTGCGCGAGCCCGAGGTCGAGGCCCTCACCGCGGAGATCGCGCGGCTCGAGGAGATCGACGTCGAGACCAGCGACGCGGTGCTGCGCGAGTTCCAGGAGCTGGCCGCCGCCCGCCACTACTACAGCCAGGGCGGCATGGCCTACGCCGAGGAGGTCCTCGTGGCCACCCTCGGCCCGGACAAGGCCAAGGCGGTGCTGGCCCGGCTCACCTCCACCATGGTGGAGATGCCGTTCGAGTTCCTGCGCCGCATCGACCCCCGGATGGTGCTGTCGTTCCTGCAGGACGAGCACCCGCAGACGATCGCCCTCGTCCTGGCGCACATGGCGGCCGATCAGGCCGCGGTCGTGCTCTCCGGCCTGTCGGAGGACCTGCAGGCCGACGTCGCCCACCGCCTTGCGGTGATGGACCGCACCTCGCCGGAGATCGTCAAGCAGGTCGAGGCTCACCTCGAGCGCCGCCTCTCGACGGTCCTGCAGAGCAGCGACTACTCGGCCGTCGGTGGCCTGCAGCCGCTCGTGGAGATCATCAACCACTCCGACCGGGCCACCGAGCGGCTCATCCTGCAGGGCCTGGAGGTGCGCGACAGCGAGCTCGCCGAGAACGTCCGGGCCCAGATGTTCATGTTCGAGGACATCGTCATGCTCGACGACCGCTCGGTGCAGGTCCTGCTCCGCCACGTCGAGACCAAGGACCTGGCCGTGGCGCTCAAGGGCGTCAAGGCCGACGTCAAGGACAAGATCATCCGCAACATGTCCGAGCGGGCCGGCACCGCACTGGTGGAGGACATGGAGGTGCTCGGCCCGGTGCGGCTCAAGCAGGTCGAGGAGGCCCAGGCCGTCGTCGTCCGGCAGATCCGCGAGCTGGAGGAGGCCGGGGAGATCCTGATCTCGCGAGGGGGCAGCGATGAGTTCGTGGTCTGAGAGCCTCCCGCGCACGGTGGTCATGCGCGGGTCGGACGCCCGCGCGGTGCGCCCCGCCCGCATCGGAGCCGACCTGCGCTCCACCCCGTGGGTGAGCACGCACGGCGCCGACCCGCGCCTGTGCGACCCGACGCTCGAGGCGGTCGTGGCCGAGGCGGCCAGCACCGCCGCCGACGAGGCCCGCACCGCCGGCTTCGAGGACGGCCTGCGCGCCGGGCTCGAGCAGGGGCGGGAGCAGGCCCGGCTGGAGCTCGAGGCCGAGCTCGCCGCCGTCGCCGCCCGCGAGGAGCAGGAGCGGCAGGTGCGCGCGGCGCAGCTGGCCGCCACCCTTGCCACCCTGGCCCAGGCGGCCACCGCCCTCGCGCAGCGGGAGGCGCCGGCCGTGGAGGAGCTGCACCGCAACGGTGCCGTCATGGCGGTCGAGATCGCCGAGGCCCTCGTGGGCCGCCACCTCGAGGTCGCCGAGTGCCCGGCCCGCGACGCCGTCGAGCGGGCGCTCTCGCTCGCGCCGGCCGGCAGCGTCGCGGTGGTGCGCCTGCACCCCGACGACGTCGAGGCCGTCGCCGCCCGCGGCCCGCTCGCACCCGACCGCAGCCTGACCCTCGTCGCCGACCCGCAGGTCGAGCGCGGCGGGTGCGTCGTCGACGCCGGCGAGCGCCGTATCGACGGCCAGATCGGGCCGGCGCTGGAGCGCGTCCGGGCGGTGCTCGAGTCGTGAGCGCCCTGCTGGACGCCCTGGTCCGCGCCGCAGCGCCGGAGGTCACCGGGCACGTCACCCGCGCGGTCGGCCTGTCCATCGACGTCGCGGGGCTCGACCTCGCCGTCGGCGAGGCCGTGTCCATCGCCGGCGACGACGGCCCGATCCTCGCCGAGGTGGTCGCCCTGCGTGAGGACGTCGCCACCTGTATGCCGGTCTCGGACCTGCGTGGGGTGCGCCGCGGCGCACCGGTGATCACCACCGGCGGCCCGCTGCGCGTGCCGGTCGGCCCGGGCCTGCTCGGCCGCGTCGTGGACGCGCTCGGCCGGCCGATGGACGGTGGACCTGCTCCGACCGACGTGACGCTGACCGGAATCGAGGGGACCGCCCCGCCGGCCATGCGCCGCAGCCGGATCGACACCCAGCTCGGCCTCGGCGTGCGGGCGCTGGACACCCTCGTCCCCTGCGGTCGGGGCCAGCGCATCGGCATCTTCGCCGGGTCCGGGGTCGGCAAGTCCAGCCTGCTGTCCATGATCGTGCGGGGCACCCAGGCGCCGGTGTGCGTGCTGGCCCTCGTCGGCGAGCGCGGCCGTGAGGTGCGCGAGTTCGTCGAGCGCGACCTCGGGCCAGAGGGCCTGGCCCGGTCGGTGGTCGTCGTGGCCACCTCCGACGAGCCGGCGCTGGTCCGGCTGCGCGCCGCCTCGACGGCGACGCGGATCGCCGAGTGGTTCCGCGACCGCGGCGAGGACGTCCTGCTGGCCATGGACAGCGTCACCCGCGTGGCCATGGCCCAGCGCGAGGTGGGCCTGGCGGCCGGGGAGCCGCCGGCCACGCGGGGCTACCCGCCGTCGGTCTTCGGCCTGCTGCCGCAGCTGATGGAGCGCGCCGGCACCGCCGAGCGGGGCAGCATCACCGGGCTCTACACCGTCCTCGTCGAGGGCGACGACATGAACGACCCCATCGCCGACGCCGCCCGGTCGATCCTCGACGGCCACGTCGTGCTCGACCGCCGGCTCGCGACCTCCGGGCACTTCCCGAGCATCGACGTGCTCGAGTCGATCTCCCGCAGCGTCAACGCGATCACCAGCCGCGACCAGCGCGCCGACGCGACCGCACTGCGCCAGCTGCTGGCCGCACGCCGGGACGCCAAGGACCTCGTCGAGATCGGCGCCTACGTCGCCGGGTCCAACCCGCTGGTCGACCGGGCCCTGCGCCAGGCGGACGCCATCGACGGCTTCCTGCGCCAGGACGTCGAGGACGTCACCGGCCTGTCGGACGCGTGGGCCGCCCTGCACTACCTGGCGGTGTCCGCGTGAGCCGCCGTCCGCGTTCGCGCCTGGCCACGCTGCTGCGGGTGCGCCGGATCGCCGAGGAGGCCGCCCGCGCCCAGCTCGGTGCCGCCGCCGCCCAGCAGGCCCTGGCCGCCACGGCGCTGCGGCGCTCGCGGGAGCAGCTGGCCGACGCCTCGGCCCTCGACGCCCCCGCCCCCGTGGAGCAGTTCCTGTGGGGCCGCTCCCGGATGGAGGCCCGTGCCGCGTCGGTGCACCGCGCCGTCGTCACCGAGGCCGCCTCCCGTCAGGCGTTGGAGGAGAGCCGCTGCCTCTGGAGCGAGGCAGCGCAGCGGATGACCGCGATCGAACGGCTGGAGGAGCGCGCCCGTGAGGCCGAGCGCCTCGCCCAGCTCGCCCAGGACCAGCAGGTGGCCGAGGAGATCGCCGCCACTCGGGCGGGGGAGGGGCGATGAGCGTCGACCTGTCCGGCCTGGTCGCGGTCCAGTCCCGGATGCTGACCATCCAGAGCCGGTTCGCTGCCGCCTCCGGAGCCGCGCCCGCCGCCGGCTCGGCCGACACGTTCGCCACGCGGCTGGCGGTCGCCACTGCCGACACGGGCACCGGCTCGGCCGTCGGTGGCGCCGACCCGGCGTCGGCCGCCAACTCCGCCACCGGTGACCAGGTGGTCGCCGACGCGCGCCGCTACCTCGGCGTTCCCTACGTCTGGGGCGGCACCGACCCGCAGCAGGGCCTGGACTGCTCCGGGCTGGTGCAGCGGGTCTACGCCGACCTCGGCGTCGACCTACCCCGGGTCGCGGCGGACCAGGCCCGGCAGGGGACGCCCGTGGCCTCCCTCGCGCAGGCCCGCCCCGGCGACCTGCTCGCCTTCGGTGACCCGGTCGACCACATCGGCATCTACGCCGGCAACGGCCAGATGGTCGTGGCCCCCAAGACCGGGGACGTGGTCAAGGTCGAGGCCGTCTACCGCACCCCGACCGCGATCCGGCGGATCCTGCCGGACGCTGCGTCCTCCTCGACGACGGCGTATGCCGGCTCGGCGACGGGTGCGCTGGCAGCCGCGCCCGCGGCCTACCGGGACCTGTTCACCGCGGCAGCCGCCCGGCACGGCGTGCCGGCGAACCTGCTCGCGTCGGTGGCGCGCGCGGAGAGCGGGTTCAACCCCTCGGCGGTCAGCCGCGCCGGCGCGCTCGGCCTCATGCAGCTCATGCCCGGCACCGCGCGCAGCCTCGGCGTCAACCCGCTCGACCCGGGCCAGGCCGTCGACGGTGCGGCCCGGCTGCTCGCGCAGGACCTGCGCACGTTCGGCTCGACCGAGCTGGCGCTGGCCGCCTACAACGCCGGCCCGGACGCGGTCCGCCGCTACGGCGGCGTCCCGCCCTATGCCGAGACCCGCGCCTACGTGCAGCGGGTGCTGGCCTACCAGAACGGAGGTGCAGCGTGACCGCTGCGATCCCCGCCGGGGCAGGTCCGGTGCTGCCCGGGTCCGCGTCGGGCCGGGCCGGCGCGGACCCGGCGACCGACGCGACGTCGGTGGCGTTCCTGGCTGCCCTGTCGGCCGTGCTCCCGGTGCCCGTGCCGCAGGACCCCCCGACGCCGGCTCCGGCAGCCGGACCTGCCGGGGTGCCGTCGGCAGGGGGTGTGGCGGCTTCGGCGGCCACCTCTGCCTTGCCCGGCGGACCGGCCTTCGTGGCACCCGCCGCCCCCGAACCGGCGGCCCCGGCGGCGGACCCGGCACCGCCAGCCCCGGCGGCGGCAGCTCCGGCACCGGCAGCTCCGGCACCGGCAGCTCCGGCAGCGGCAATTCCGGTACGGGGTGCCCCGGCACCTACGGGGCCGGTCGCCGCGTCGGCGGGTGCAGTGCCCGCGACCGCCCAGGCTGCCGGCGTGCAGTGGCTCGCCCCGGCATCCCCGGCCGCCGGTCCCGACGCCTCCGCTGCGGGACCCGTGCCTGCCGACGGCCGGACGGCCGCGGCGACCGATGCGACAGGCCAGGCCCGCGCCGTCGTGACGGGTCAGGCCCCCGCCTTCGTGCCCGCCCCGACCGCCGCCGCGTTCGTGGTGCCGGGTCCGGGCGACCGGCAGCCGGCAGTCGAAACGCCTGCACCGCAACCGGATCCGGCGCTGCCGGTCGCAGGGGTGAGCGGTGCCGCGGCGGCGCCCGGCGGCGGTGGTGAGGCGCGGGATACCGGCTCGTCGGCCTCCGGTGACCGCCCGCGGACCGTCCTCGCCCCGCCCGGGACGCCCGCCTTCCACCCGGCGGCCCCCGTGCACGTGACCACGGTCGACCCGGCCGCGCCGACCGCCCAGGCGCCGGCCGGGGCACCGGAGCTGCCGCACCACCAGGTGTTTACCGCGGTCTCGCCGTTGCTGCGCGGCCCGGACGGCGAGCAGTCGCTTCGGCTCCAGCTCCACCCCCAGGACCTGGGCGCCGTCAACGTGACCGTGGAGCTGCGCCGCGGCGAGGTGGCCATCCACCTGCACGCCGCGGACGGCGCCGCCGCCGACCTGCTGCGCGACCACCTGCCCGACCTGCGCCAGCAGCTCGAGGACCAGGGCCTGCGGGCCGGGGCCCTGCAGGTCGACACCGGCAGCGCCGGGTCGGCCGACCAGGGCACCGGACGCCAGCAGCCCGTGCGACCGGACCTGCCGGCGCCGGGCCGGACCCCGGCCCCGGCCGGTCCCCCCAGCCACCCCACCACCGCACCGGCGGCCGCCGGCGCGCTCGACCTGAGAATGTGAGGCACCCAGATGACCGATGCCATCGGCGCGACCGGTGCGTACGCCGCCGCGGCCGCCGCCAGCACGACCTCGAGCTCGGGCACGTCCGCGACCGGCTTCAACGCCATGGGCAGCGACGCGTTCCTCAAGCTGCTCGTGGCGCAGCTGAAGTACCAGGACCCCAGCCACCCGGCGGACGGCACCCAGATGCTGGGCCAGACCGCGCAGTTCCAGATGGTCGAGAAGCTCCAGCAGATGGCCGACCAGAACACCCAGCTGCTCGCCGAGCAGCAGACGCTCGCCTCGGTCGGCCTCGTCGGCCGCACCGTGGCCTACTCGGACAACGGTCACGCCGCCAGCGGGGTCGTCAGCTCCGTCCGGTTCAGCCCCGGTGGGCCCGTGCTCACCATCGGCTCCACCGAGGTGCCGCTCACCGCGGTCACCGAGGTCCGCTCGTCCTGACCAGTCCGCACACCACCCACTGACTTCCGCTTTTCCACCCGCCGACGAGGACGTTCCCGGGGTTGAGACCCCTCGAAAGCTCGAAGAACGCCCCTCTCGGCGCCAGAAGACAAGGACACCCGACATGCTTCGTTCGCTCTTCTCGGCCGTCTCCGGCCTGCGCGGCCACCAGACCATGATGGACGTCATCGGCAACAACATCGCCAACATCAACACCGCCGGCTACAAGAGCAGCCAGGTGGTGTTCGAGGACACGCTGAGCCAGGCCCTCAAGGCCGCCGGCTCCCCGCAGGGCACCAGCGGTGGCACGAACCCCGCGCAGGTCGGCCTCGGTGTGCGCGTCGGCGGCATCATGACCAACTTCGCCCAGGGCGCCACCCAGATGACCGGCCGCTCGACCGACATCACGCTGCAGGGCGACGGCTTCTTCGTCGTCAAGCAGGACGGGCAGACGCTGTACTCGCGCGCCGGCGCCTTCTCCTTCGACGCGCTCGGAAACCTGGTCAACCCCGACGGCGCGATCGTCCAGGGCTGGCAGGCCGACGGTAGCGGCAACATCAACCCCAACGCCGCCATGACCGGCCTCAAGCTGCCGATCGGCCAGATCAAGGACCCCAAGCAGACAACGTCCATCAATGTCGGCGGGAACCTGCCGTCCGACGCCAAGGCCGGGGACAAGCTCGTCAGCTCCCTCGACATCTTCGACAAGCAGGGCAAGGCGATAGCCGCGACGTTCACCTACACCAAGCAGGCGACGGCGGACCAGTGGACCGTGCAGATCACGGTGCCGGACCCCACCGACGCCACCAAGACGGTCGACCTGCTCAACCCGGCCACGGCCACCATCAACTGGCGTCCCGGCACGCAGGACTTCGACAAGTCCTCCCTGGACCTGGACGTCACGGCAGCCAACGCCAAGGGCTACACGTTCAGCACGCTCGCTTCGGACAAGATGACGGTCGGTCTCGGCACCACGACGAACCCGCTGACGCAGTTCGCCTCTGCCAACACGGTCTCGGCGCTGGACCAGAACGGCTCGGCCCTCGGCAGCCTGCAGTCCTTCACCCTCTCGCCCGACGGCACCCTGCTGGGCATCTTCAGCAACGGCCAGAAGCAGTCCCTGGGCCGGGTCGCCGTGGCCAACTTCAACAACCCGCCCGGTCTGGAGAAGGTCGGCGGCTCGCTCTACCGCGACACCTCCAACTCCGGCACCCCGGCCGTCGGCACCGCCGGCTCCGGTGGCCGCGGCACCCTGGCCAGCGGCGCCCTGGAGATGAGCAACGTCGACCTCGCGCAGGAGTTCACCAACCTCGTCGTCGCCCAGCGCGGCTTCCAGGCCAACTCCCGCGTGGTCAGCGCCTCCGACGAGATCCTCCAGGACCTGGTCAACATGAAGCACTGACGGTGGGCGCGGCCCTCGGGTGAGCACCCGGGGGCCGCGCGCCCGTCATACAGGCGGCGCAGGTATGCCGGGCGGTCCCCGGCGTGCCTGCGCCGTCGTCGTGGGCGGGTGGGCTAAGGAGCGGCGGGCCGGTGCCGATAGGCACCTGTGCGGGACCACGGACGGCCCCGCCTGTCACTGCCCACGGATGGACGACGCCATGATCATGGTCACCCGGCGCAACGGGAGCGCCTTCGCCCTCAACCCCGACCTCATCGAGCGGGTTGAGGCGACCCCGGACACCGTGATCACGCTCGTCGGCGGCACGAAGTACGTCGTGTCCGAGGGTGTGGACGAGATCATCGAGCAGGTGCGCGAGTTCCGCGCCGCGATCCTCGCCACCGCCGGGCAGGTCACTCCCGAGCCGCACCGACCGGGCCACCTGCGTTCGGTCACGGACCTGGAGCGCTGAGGTGGAGCTCGGCACCGTCGGTGGCATCGTCGCGATCTTCGTCGCGGTCATCGGCTCGATGGTCATGGAGGGGGGCAACCCCGGCTCCCTGATCATGATCCCGGCCATGATGCTGGTCTTCCTCGGCACGTTCGGCGCCGCGATGGCGGGCAACACGATCAAGGACCTCACCGTCGTCCTGGCCCAGACCAAGAAGGCCTTCACCGCCAAGGTCCCCGACGGCCAGGACGTCGTCGCGACCATCGTCGGTATGGCCGACCGGGCGCGCCGTGAGGGGCTGCTGGCCCTGGAGGACATGGCCCGCGACGTCGAGGACCCGCTGCTCAAGCGGGGCATCGAGATGACCGTCGACGGCACCGACGGCGACGAGATCGCCGACATCCTCGAGGCCGAGGTGGCCAGCAAGCGCGCGGCCGACAAGATCGGCATCAAGTTCTACGGCGACATGGGCGGCTACGCGCCGACCCTGGGAATCATCGGCACCGTCATGGGTCTGGTGCACGTGCTGGAGAACCTCTCGGACCCGTCCAAGCTCGGCCACCTCATCGCCGGTGCCTTCGTGGCCACCCTGTGGGGCGTGCTCACCGCCAACGCGCTGTGGCTGCCGCTGTCCAACAAGCTCAAGCGGCTCAGCGAGCTCGAGGCGGCGCACATGGAAATGCTCATCGAGGGCGTCCTCGCCGTGCAGTCCGGCACCAACCCGCGCCTGGTCGAGAAGAAGCTGCGCTCGATCCTGCCCGCCGCCCCGGTCAAGGGTGACAAGGCGGTCAAGGGCGCGGTGCCGGTGAAGGAGGCGGCCTGATGGCCCGCCGCCGCAGCCGCCACGGCGCCCACGAGGAGGCGCACGAGAACCACGAGCGCTGGCTGCTGACCTACGCCGACATGATCACCCTGCTCATGGTGCTGTTCATCGTGCTGTTCGCGATCGGCGAGACCAACCAGGGCAAGTTCAACAAGCTGCACGACGGTCTGGCCGCCTCGTTCGGCACCCCGACCGTCGTCGACGGCGGCCAGGGCATCCTCCAGGGCAGCCAGAACCAGGCCCCGGTCCCCGACGAGTCCCACGAGGCGCAGGTCGCGCTGGCCCGCCAGCGGCAGCAGCAGCTGTCCGCGGCCCGCGAGAAGGAGCAGATGGACCGCATCCGGGCGCTCATCACCGCTGCGCTCGCGAAGAAGGGCCTCGTCGACGCGGTGCAGTTCAGCAGCGACGAGCGCGGGCTGACCGTCAACGTCGTCACCGACCGGGTGCTGTTCGACCTCGGCCAGGCCGACCTGCGGGCCGAGGGCCGGGACGTGCTCGACGCGATCGCGCCGGCGCTCAAGGGGCTGCCTAACCACGTCACGGTCGAGGGGCACACCGACAACGCGCCGATCAGCAGCGCGCGGTTCGCCTCCAACTGGGAGCTGTCCACCGAGCGAGCGACCACTGTCCTGCGCTACCTGTTCGGCCACGGCCTGGCGCCGAGCCGCTCCTCTGCCGCCGGCTACGCCGACCAGCGGCCCATCGTCGCCAACGACACCGCCTTGCACCGCGCCCGCAACCGCCGCGTGGCGATCGTGGTGATGTCCATGACCTCCCAGACCCCGGGCCAGGACCCCTTCCCGTCGGTCGCCACCCCCGTCCCCGGAGCCTGACGTGTCCCAGTCCACCGCCGCCCTGCACGAGAACCACGGCGCCGCCCAGGCCGAGGCGCCCGCCGCCCCGGGGAAGTCGCGCAAGCGCGTCATCCTGGCCGTCGTGGCCGTGGTGGTGCTCGCCGCCGGAGCCGTCGTCGGCATGAAGGTGTTCGCCTCGCCCGCGGCCAAGGAGCCAGACCCGGCCACGGTGCCCGGCACCATCGAGAAGATCGACTCGATGACGGTCAACCTCGCCGACGGCCGCTACCTCAAGGTCGGGGTGGCCCTGCAGCTGAGCAAGAAGGCGTCACCCACGCAGGTGGCCGAGGGGGCCTCGACCGAGGGCGCGGTGACGTTCGACCCGGCCAAGGCGCAGGACGCGGTCATCACGGTCTTCGGCCGCCGCACCTACGGCCAGCTGCTCGCCGCCGGCGGGCGCGAGAAGGCCCAGGGGGCGCTGCTCAAGGAGGTCAACAAGCGCTACACCGGTGGGGTGCTGGGGGTGTACTTCACGGAGTTCCTCATGCAGTGACTCGTCGCCCGGAGGGTCGCGTTGACAGACCTCCGCCGACTTCCTCAGGTCGTGACCGTTTCGGCCGATCTGTGACTTTGTGATGCCCTCGTCGGACGCCTACGACTTCCGTCGTCCCAATCGGTTCAGCCGTGAGCACGTGCGGGCGCTGCAGATCGTCAACGAGACGTTCGCGCGCCAGTTCGCCACCGTGCTCTCGACGACCCTGCGCGTGGTCTCCCAGGCCAGCGTCAGCTCCGTGGGCCAGACGACGTACGACGAGTACGTCGCCTCCGTGCCCAACCCGTCGCTGCTCGCGGTGCTCTCCTTCGACGAGCTGCCGGGGCAGGGCGTCTTCCAGCTGCCCATGGACATCGTCATGGGCGTCGTCGACCGGCTCCTCGGCGGTCCCGGCGGGGGCAACCAGCCCTCCCGTGCCCTGTCCGACATCGAGACCGGCCTGGTCCGCCGGCTCGTCCAGCGCATCGTCCTGGAGCTGACCTACTCCTTCGAGTCCCTCGACCTCGTGGTCCACCCCAAGGTGGTCAACCTCGAGTCCGACGCGCAGTTCATGCAGCTGGCCCCTCCTGCGGAGCCGGTCATCCTCTCCCGCTTCGACATCCGAATCGGTGACCAGCAGGCGGTCTCCACGCTGTGCCTGCCGTTCGCCACACTCCAGCCCGCGCTGGACAAGGTCGGTGCCCGGACGAGCACCCCTCGCACCGGCGCGGACAGCGTCGCGGCCCGCCAGGTCGAGCAACGGCTGTATGCCGTGCCGGTCGAGGTCACCGTCGCGTTCCGCGAGGTCAGCCTCACCTCCTCGGAGGTCCTCGCGCTGGCCGTCGGCGATGTGCTGCCGCTGCGCCACCCCGTCGCCGAGCCGCTCAGCGTCGCGACCGACGGCATCCGTGTCGCCGCCGCGGTGCCGGGCAGCCAGGGCCAGCGCCTGGCCTGCCAGGTCGTCTCCGCCTGACCCGTCCCGCACGCCACACCCCGCCCCGCACCACTCCCGCCCCGCACCTCACCAAGGACCACCGTGACTGCCATCGCCTCCCCCGTGGACACCACCGCGCTGCAGACCGCTGCCCAGAGCATCGCCGCGCGCATCCCCGCCGCCGGCCAGCTCGAGGCCCGGGTGCTCAACGCGCTCGAGCGGGGCACCTTCACCCAGGGCGCCGGCGCCGTGGCCCTCGCGGTGCGGGTCTCCGGCCCGATGACCGCGGACATCGCGCTCATCGTCGGCCCCGAGGCCGCCGCCGCCCTGGCCGAGGGACCCGCCGGCGCGACGGGCACCCTGGCCACGTGGGAGTCCGCCCTCGAGGACGTCGTGTCCGCGTTCGGGGTGCAGGTCGGCGCGCTGCAGAAGGAGGCCTTCCGCGAGGTCGACGCCGCCACGGTGGTGCGCGTGGGCGTCGGCGAGTTGCAGCAGGTGGCCGGCCTGTTCGACGGCACCTCCCTGGTCGCCGCCATCGTCGTGACCGCGGACGCGGGGGCCACGCAGGCCCAGGCCGCGCCGGTCCAGGCCGCCACCTTCCAGCCCCTCGCGGGCTCGAGCGCCCCGGTCGTCGACCCGCGCCGCCTGCAGCTGCTGCGCGACGTCGTCATGGGCGTCAGCGTCGAGCTCGGGCGGACCCGGATGACCGTCCGCGAGCTTCTGTCCCTGACCCCCGGCGCGATCGTCGAGCTCGACCGCGCGGCGGGCAGCCCTGTGGACCTGCTGGTCAACGGCACCCTGATGGCCCGCGGCGAGGTGGTGGTGGTCGACGAGGAGTTCGCCGTCCGCGTCACCGAGATCGTCGCCCCCGACCTCGACGGCCGGCTTGGGGCATGAGCGACGGCTCGGCCGTGGCCACGCTCGTGCGGCTGGCCTTCTCCCTGGCGCTGGTGCTCGGCCTCATGGTCCTGGCGGCGCGGCTGCTGCGCCGGCGCCAGCTCGGGCTCGGTGGCGCACGCCCGCGTCCCCAGCTGCCGCTGCAGGTCCTGGCGCGCCACGGCCTGAGCCGCACCGCGTCCGTCTCGGTGGTCCAGGTGGGTGAGCACGTGCTCGTCCTCGGGGTCACCGAGAGCTCGGTGGAGGTCCTGCGCGAGCTGGACCCCGCAGAGCTGTCGTATGCCGCGCCGGAGCCGGCGTTGCCCGGGCTCGGATCCGGCCTCACCTCGACGCTGCAGTCGGGACTGGCCTCCAGCCTGGCGGCCGGGCTGCGCCAGCGTCGACCCGCTGCCGGTGACACGGCCGACGGCGTCGAGGGGGAGCGCCCCCGCAGCCAGTGGTCCGCGCCGGGCCTGGACTTCGGCGTGATGCTGGAGTCGTTGCGCGAGAAGACGACCCGTCGTGGCTGAGCCGCAGTCCCCGGCACGCACCGCACGGCAGGATCCCACCCGCACGCGGGGGGCCAAGCCGCTGGTCGTGCTCCTGTTCCTCCTGGCCGCGCTGTTCGTGCCGGTCTCGGCGGCTGCGACCGCGCACGCCGCGCCCCTGGCTGTCGCCGCGCACCCCGCCGTGACCGCCCTCGGTGCGCTGCCGGCCGCGCCCACCCCCAGCCCGGGCAAGGGCACCGGCAACGTCTCGGTCAAGGTCGACCCCGTCGGCGGCAAGCCGAGCCAGACGGTGAGCATCATCCTGCTGCTGACCGTGCTCTCGGTCGCCCCGGCCCTGCTGGTGCTCACGACCTCGTTCACCAAGGTCATCGTGGTGCTGTCGCTGACCCGCAACGCCCTCGGCACCCCGACCATCCCACCGAACCAGGTGCTGGCCGGGCTGGCCCTGTTCCTCAGCCTGTTCATCATGGCTCCGGTGCTGGGCCAGATGAACGCGAAGGGGGTCCAGCCCTACCTGGCCGGCAGGATCACCCAGCAGCAGGCCTACGAGCGCGCCTCCGCCCCGCTGCACGACTTCATGATCCGGCAGACCCGCAAGGACGAGCTGGCGACGATGGTGAAGCTCAGCAAGGAGAAGCCCCCGGCCAGGCCGGCCGACGTGCCGATGACCACGCTCATCCCCGCGTTCGTCCTCTCGGAGCTGAAGTCGGCGTTCATCATCGGCTTCGTCATCTTCATCCCGTTCCTGGTGATCGACCTCGTCGTGAGCTCGTCCCTGATGTCGATGGGCATGATGATGCTGCCGCCGGTGCTGATCTCGTTGCCGTTCAAGCTGTTGCTCTTCGTCATGGTGGACGGCTGGGACATGGTCGCCAAGTCGCTCGTCACGAGCTATCACTGACGTGAGGAGGGACAGGTCATGACCGACAGCGCCGTGGTGCACCTGGCCGTGCAGTCGATGATCATCGCGATGAAGCTCGCCGCGCCGATCCTCATCGTCAGCCTCGCCATCGGCTTCGGCATCTCGCTGATGCAGTCGGTGACCCAGATCCAGGAGGTCACGCTCAGCTTCGTGCCCAAGCTGCTCGGCGTAGCCATCGTCATCCTGCTGAGCGGCCACTGGATGCTCGGAGAGGTCGTCGACTTCACGCGCCAGCTCTTCGACACGCTGCCGCAGCTGCTGAGCGGCTGATGGACTTCGCCGTCCCCACGGCCACCCTGCTCGCGGTCCTGCTCGCCACCGTCCGCGCCAGCGCGTGGCTCGCCGTGGCCCCGCCGTTCAACACCCGCGCCATCCCGACGATGGTCAAGGTGGCGCTGGCCTTCGCCCTGGCCCTGCCGGTCGGTCCGCGGCTGTCCGGCCAGGCGCCGCCGCTGGAGCTGTTCCCGCTCATCGGCGCCGTCCTGTTCCAGGTGGCGGTCGGCCTGAGCCTGGGCTTCCTGGCGCAGCTGCTCTTCTCCGCGGTGCAGGCCGCCGGCGAGCTCATCGACCTCGCCAGCGGCTTCACCCTGGCCAGCCTCTACGACCCGCTGTCCAACGTCAGCAGCAGCATGTTCGGCCGAGTGCAGCAGCTGCTCGCCGTCACCCTGCTCTTCGCCCTCAACGGGCACCTGCTGCTGATCCGGGGCTTCCTGACCTCCTTCGAGGTGCTGCCGCTGCGGGTGGTCAGCATCGGCGCGCTGGCCGGCACGGTCACGAGCAACGTCGGGCGCTTCTTCGTCGCCGCCCTCGAGATCGCCGCCCCCGTCGTGGTCGTGCTCTTCCTCGCCGAGCTCGCCCTCGGCCTCGTCAGCCGCGCCGTGCCCTCGCTGAACGTGCTGGCGATGAGCTTCCCGCTGAAGATCCTGCTCACCCTGTCGCTGGCCGGGGTCGCCATCGGGCTGCTGCCCGGCGCCGTCAGCGCCCTGCTGGACCGGATCACCACCGATGTGGCCGCTGCCTTGAGGATCCTGGGGGCGGCGTGAGCGACAAGTCGCAGAAGACCGAGAAGCCCACCCCGCAACGCCGCCGCGAGGCGGTGAAGGAGGGGCGGATCGCCCGCTCCGCCGACGTCTCGGCCTGGCTGACCGTGCTCGCGGTGAGCTTCCTCGCCCCGGTGACCGTCCGGCATACCCGCGAGCTGTTCACCACGCTCATGGGGCAGGTGCAGCAGGTCA
Organism: Oryzihumus sp.; assembly: GCF_054325275.1. NCBI lineage: Bacteria > Bacillati > Actinomycetota > Actinomycetes > Micrococcales > Intrasporangiaceae > Oryzihumus > Oryzihumus sp. The sequence continues at coordinate 33,761 of NZ_JBTCWL010000005.1, read as the reverse complement.
TCGCCGACCCGCAGCCGCAGCGCGCCACCGAGCTGATGAGCGGCGCGGTCACCGGCATGCTCGGGGCGCTGGCGCCGCTGCTGTTCGGCACCGTCGTGGTCGCGCTCGTCGGCAACGTCGCCCAGGGCGGGCTGCGCGTGTCCAGCAAGCGGTTCAAGCCCAAGTGGGAGCACCTCAACGTCGCCAAGGGGATCAAGCGGATGGTGGGGGCGCAGGCGGCCTGGTCGCTGGCCAAGACGCTGCTGAAGTTCGGCCTGCTCGGCGTCGTCGCGTGGATGCTGCTCAAGGGCGTCGTCGCCCAGTTCACCGGCACCGCGTGGTCGCTGTCGTCGGCGATGCTCGGGGCGGTCGACGCGGCCCAGCACCTGCTGCGGGTCGTCGCGGTCGTCGGCCTGGTCATCGCGGCCGCCGACTACCTCGTCGAGCGCCGCCGGGTCGAGAAGTCGATGATGATGAGCCGCGAGGAGATCAAGCGCGAGGCCCGCCAGTCCGAGGGTGACCCGCACCAGAAGGGGGCCCGGCTCGGCCGCCAGCGCGAGCTCAGCCGCAACCGGATGATCAGCAACGTCCGCGACGCCGACGTGGTGATGGTCAACCCGACCCACGTGGCCGTGGCGCTGAAGTACGAGAGCGGCAGCGGCGCCCCGCGGGTGGTCGCCAAGGGCGCCGGCGCGGTGGCCACGCGGATCCGCGAGGAGGCCGCCACGCACCGGCTGCCGATGGTCGAGGACGTGCCGCTCGCGCGGGCCCTGTATGCCGCGTGCGAGGTGGGGGAGGAGATCCCCGTCGCGCTCTACGACGCGGTGGCCCGGGTGCTGGCGTTCGTCATGTCGCTGCGCCTGCGCGGAACCGCCGTGGGGGTGCACCGCAGCCCGGTGCCACGGGGCCTGGTGCCCACGCCCTGATCCTCAGGTCGGGGCCGGCCGTGCCGATAGGGCCCCGCCAGGACGGCACCCGGAGCAGCCACGGATGGTTGGCCCCCATCCCGTGAGGTCTCGTGAAGTCCAGCCGCGTCGGTCAGATCGGCATCCCCGCAGCGATCATCTCCATCGTCGTCATGATGGTGGTCCCGCTGCCCACGATGCTGCTCGACCTGCTCCTCGCCGTGAACATCACCGGCGCCGTCCTGATCCTGCTCGTCAGCCTCTACGTGACCAAGCCGCTGGACTTCGCGGTGTTCCCGTCGCTGCTGCTGATCATGACGATGTTCCGGCTGGCGCTGAACGTCAGCGCGACCCGCCTGGTGCTGCTCAACGGCTTCGCCGGCAAGGTGATCGAGTCGTTCGGCCACTTCGTGGTGGGTGGCTCGATCGTCGTCGGCCTGGTCATCTTCGTCATCCTCATCGTCATCCAGTTCGTCGTCATCACCAACGGCGCCGGCCGGGTCGCGGAGGTCGCGGCGCGGTTCACCCTCGATGCGATGCCCGGCAAGCAGATGGCGATCGACGCCGACCTCAACTCCGGCCTGATCGACGAGGACGAGGCACGCCGCCGCCGGCAGGAGGTCTCCCAGGAGGCCGACTTCTACGGCGCCATGGACGGTGCGTCCAAGTTCGTCAAGGGCGACGCGATCGCGGCGATCGTCATCACCGTGGTCAACCTGCTCGGCGGGTTCATCGTCGGCGTGGTGCAGCGGCACCAGTCGATGGGCGAGGCCATCTCGACCTACAGCCTGCTCTCCGTCGGTGACGGCCTGGTCTCGCAGATCCCCGCGCTGCTCATCTCGATCTCCACCGGCCTCATCGTCACCCGGGCGACGACCGAGCGGGACATGGGCAGCGACCTGCTGCACCAGTTCGGCCAGCAGCGCCGCGCCCTGCAGGTCGCCGGCTCCGCGATCCTGTTCCTGGCGCTCATCCCGGGCCTGCCCAAGCTGCCGTTCATGCTGGTCGGCGGGTCGGTCCTGCTGATCGCACAGCGCCTGCCCAAGCAGTCCACCGGCGAGCCCACCCCGACCGAGACCGAGGCGGCAGCCGCCGCGGCGGCGGGACCGTCGCCGGACAGCCCCGAGGCCATCGCCAACGACATGCGGGTCGAGCCGCTGGAGCTCGAGCTCGCCTACGACCTCATCGACCTGGTCGACTCCACCGTCGGCGGCGACCTGCTCGACCGGGTCAAGGCGCTGCGGCGCAAGCTGGCCCTCGAGCTCGGCATCGTCATCCCGCTGGTGCGCACGCGGGACAACCTCGACCTGCCGCCGCGGACCTACGCGATCAAGCTGCACGGCGTCGAGGTCGCCCGCGGCGAGGCCCCGGCCGGGATGATCCTGGCCATCGGCGACGACCTGGCCAGCCTGCCCGGCACGGTCACCAAGGAGCCGGTCTTCGGCCTGGACGCCAAGTGGGTGCCGGCCGAGCTGCGCCGCCACCCCGGCCTGACCAGCGCCACCGTCGTCGACCGCTCCTCGGTCGTGACGACGCACCTGGCCGAGATCGTGCGCACCCACGCCCACCAGCTGCTCGGCCGCGAGGACGTCAAGGCGTTGGTCGACATGGTCAAGGCCACGCACCCGGTCGTCGTCGAGGAGCTCACCCCGACCCCGCTGACGCTCGGCGAGGTCCAGCGCGCCCTGCAGGCCCTGCTCGCCGAGCGGATCTGCATCCGCGACCTGGTCCGCATCTTCGAGGCACTGTCCGCGCGCGGCCGGGTCAGCACCGACCCGGACGGCCTGGCCGAGGCGGCGCGCGCCGCGCTGGGCCCGGCGATCTCCGCGGCGCACGCTGTCGACGGCAAGCTGCCGGTCATCACCCTCGACCCGCTGCTGGAGCAGAACCTGCTGGAGTCGCTGCGCTCGGGGGAGAACGGCGGCTTCCTCATGCTCGACCCGATGTATGCCGAGCGTCTGGTCCTCGAGGCGGCCCGCCTCGCCGAGGCGGCCGAGCAGCGCGGCGAGGCGCCGGTCCTGGTCTGCGCCGCACCGCTGCGCCTGCCGGTGCGCCGGCTGCTGGAGGCGGCCGCGCCGCGCCTGCCGGTCCTGGCCTACCCCGAGCTCGGCGGGTCGCTCACCCTGACGACGGTCGGCGTGGTCGAGGTCGCCCATGCGCCGACAGCTTGAGGGCCCGCACCTGCCCACGCTGGTGGAGCAGGTGCGTGCCGAGTACGGCAACAGCGCGAGGATCGTCTCCGCCGAACGGGTCCGCCGCGGCGGGGTCGGCGGCTTCTTCGCCCGGGAGCGGTTCCACCTCGTCATCGAGGTGACGCCGCGCCCCGGCCAGGTCGAGGTCCGGTCCGGGGTCGCCCCGGACGGCACCGTCTCCGGGCCGGTGCTCGCCCCGCCCGCGCCGGCCACCTCGCTGCTGGAGCTGGCCGACCGGGTCAGCGCGCAGGAGGACGCCCTGCGCGCCGGTGCGGCGCCGTCCCCGGAGGTGTCCACCGAGACCCCGGCGTTCGCCGACGTCCTCGCCCGGCTCCACGACACCGTGGCGGAGGCGGCGGCGCCCGTCCCTCGGACCGCGCCACGGGTCTTCCCCGACCTGACCGGCCGGGCCGAGGCCCTGGGCATCCCGCCGACCGTGCTCGTCGGTGCCCACGACCCGGTCGTGCGCTACCGCCGGCTCGCGGCCTGGCTGGAGTCCTTCCCCGCCCCGCCGCTGCCGGCCCACGCACCCGGGCAGGTGCTGGCGCTCGCCGGCGAGCTACCCGCCGCCCTGCGCGTGGCCGGGGCGCTGGCCCGCGAGATCGGCGCCGCCCAGTGGGACATCTTCGTGGTCACGCCCTCGCCGTCGTCGGTGCAGGGCGTCCCGCTGGCCAGGGTCTTCGGTGACGCGGCGGCGGTGGCCGCCCAGCGCCGCAGCTGGGGGCAGGGTCGGCCGAGCAAGGTCGTCGTCGTCGACGCCCCGATGCTGCCGGACCTGCGCGGCTGGGCGCACGGGGTGCTGGCCGCGCTGGCGCCGACCCTGACCTGGGGCGTGGTGCACGCCTCGAGCAAGCCCGGGGACGTCGCCCGCTGGGCCGCGCGCCTCGGCCAGGTCGACGCCCTGGCCCTGGAGCACGTCGCGGCCACGGCCGACCCCGCCTCGGTGCTCACGCAGTGCCCGGTCCCGGTCGGGCTGCTGGACGGTCGCCGCGCCACGGTCGAGGTGTGGGCCGACCTGCTCACCGCACGGTTGGAGGCAGAACGATGAGCCGCAAGGCCAAGGGTGCCGGCGCTGGTCCGGGCAAGGGTGCGCGCAAGGTCGGCGCGGCGCCGCCGCGCGAGGCCGTGACGATCGCGCTGCTGCTCGTCGTGCCGGCCGAGCTGCTGCTGCTCGACGGCAACCTGTCGGTGCCGCAGCTCGTGGCCCGCGTGGCCGGGGCGCTGGCCCTGACCTGGCTGGCCGCGTCGGTCATCGGCGGGACGGTCCGCTCGGCCCGGCGTTCCCTGGCCCGGGCCCGGGCCGAGGCCGCCGCCGAGGAGGCACGGGCCCGGCGGGAGGCACGCAAGGCCGCCAAGGCGTCCGCGGCCGAGGCGGAGCAGCCGGGCGACGAGCGGCCTGGCACCGAGCAGCCGGGCGCCGGGGCGCTCGGCGCGGAGGTGGGCGGCGCGGCATACGGCCTGCCGGGGGAATGAGTTGACCAGCGGCCTTGTTCAGGTAGATAGTTGAATCAGAAACTATCTGAGGAGCGTGTCGTGCCTGCTGTGTCCGTGTCCGACCTGACCGTCCTGCCCCGCGTGCCGGCGCTGTCCCCGGTCGCGACCCAGCGCCCCGTGGTGTCGATCACCAGCGCGCCGTCGTCGTTCGAGGGCGAAGGCTTCCCGGTCAAGCGCGCCTTCGCCGGCGTCGACCTGCGCCTGCTCGACCCGTTCATCCACATGGACGAGATGGGCGAGGTCGACTACGCCCCGGGTGAGCCCAAGGGCACGCCGTGGCACCCGCACCGCGGCTTCGAGACGGTGACCTACATCATCGACGGGATCTTCGACCACCAGGACTCCTTCGGTGGCGGTGGCACCATCACCAACGGCGACACCCAGTGGATGACCGCCGGCTCGGGGATCCTCCACATCGAGGCGCCGCCGGAGCACCTCGTCGTCAGCGGCGGCCTCTTCCACGGGTTCCAGCTGTGGGTGAACCTGCCGAAGTCCGACAAGCTGCAGGCCCCGCGCTACCAGGACCTGCGCTCCGGCGAGGTCGCGCTGGTCAGCTCGGCCGACGGTGGCGCGCTGCTGCGCGTCATCGCCGGTGACGTGGCGGGTATTGCCGGTCCGGGCTCGACGCACACGCCGATGACGATGATCCACACCACGATCCACCCCGGTGCCGAGCTCGAGCTGCCGTGGCGCGAGGACTTCAACGCCCTCGTCTACGTCATGGGCGGCAACGGCTTCGTCGGGCCGGGCCAGTCGCCGATCGGCACCGGCCAGCTCGCCGTCATGGGCCGGGGCTCGGCGCTTCGGCTGTCGGCGGCGCAGACGCAGGAGGCTCGCTACGCCGGTGGCATGGAGGCGCTGATCCTCGGTGGTGCGCCGATCCGTGAGCCGATCGCCTGGGCCGGGCCGTTCGTCATGAACACCCGCGCCGAGCTGGTGCAGGCCTTCGAGGACCACAACGCCGGCCGCCTCGGCCAGCCCGTCCCGCACGGTGACGTGGGCGGCACCGCCTGACCTGAGGGCCACCCCCGACCGAACACCGCGAAACCCGCGTTTCCAACCCTTCGGGGCCGTGAAACGCGGGTTTCGCCGTGTCCGGATGTATGCCGGGTGCCTCCGGGAACTCCGAGCCGAACCTGCCCGTCGGACCGGCATGACCACCCGCACGGCACCAGCCGTCGTCCTCAGCCTCTGCGTCGCCTTGGCGGGTGCCGGCCTGGCGGCGTGCGGCCGGGCGACCCCGCCGGGGACCTCCGGGGCGTCCGCCGGGACCCCGACCTTCCACACCTCCGAGGGAGACCCGACCGTGGCGCATCCGAAACCATCGTCCGGCCAGCACATCCGGGTCGTCGGCACCGTCACCGCCGGCGTGGAGGCGGGCTGCCTGACGCTGAGCAGCGGCGGCACCGAGTACCTGCTCCTCGGGGGGCGCAGCGAACTTCACTCGGGCGACCGGGTCGAGGTCGAGGGAGTCCTCCAGCCGGACCTCCTGACGACCTGCCAGCAGGGGACGCCCCTGGTGGTCCAGCGGGTCGTCCACCGCTGACCCTGGACGCAGGAGGCCCCGCAGGCGTGTCGCCTGCGGGGCCTCCCTGGTGCTGCGCCGGCTGTCAGCCGGCCCGGGTCACGGGGTGACCGAGCCGATCAGCACGGACCCGCGCCCGAGGACAGCGCCCTCGGAGCTGGACACCGTCATCTCGCCGAACAGCTGGCGGCCCGCGGCGGGTGCCTTCTGTGCGGTCAGCACGCCCGAGATCGTGCTGCTGCCGTTCAGCCCCAGCGACTTCGCGGAGGAGGAGACCGCCAGCGTGCCCAGGTCCGGGGAGTAGAACACGTCGCGGTAGTCATAGGCGGTGGTGCCAGAAGGCACCGCGTAGCCGTCCACCACGACCGTGTACGTGCCCGGCTCCGGGTCCGCGAGGCTCACGGACTCCTCGGCGTCGCCGTCAGCCGACTGACCCACGAGCGTGTCGTCCGACGTGCCCTTGTAGACGTAGAGGTCGAGGTCCGAGCCCACGTCGCTCGTGTTCCCGATCGCCACGTCGAGACGGGTGGCTCCCGCGGGCACCTCCACGGTGTACTCCTGCTGCGTGCCCTCGGTGATGCTGGGCCGTGAGGACGCGGCGCTGCCGAGCGGCCCACCGTGGCCCTGGATCGTCACGGGGCCGAAGCCGTTGGTGACGGTCCAGCTGACCGGGGCGGGGGTGTTGGCCGTGACCGAGTCCAGGGTCTGCGTTGCCGGGGAGACCGTGACGCCCTGCGCCGCTGCGGTGAGCCGGTAGGGGTTCGTCAGGAACGGCGACGTGCGACGGGACTCCACCTCGATCTCCCAGACCCCCGGCAGCGGGTCCGCGTAGGCGCGGGTCGTGGGGTTGCAGGCCTTGGCGTCGCTGAAGTTGGTGTAGCAGCCCAGTGACGAGGTGTCCTCGACCGGCACGCCGTAGGGGTTGAAGGCGATGAACCGGGTCTGGCTGCCTGTGGCGATGCCGGACAGGTTGACCTGGAGTGCCTTCGCGCCCGCCGGGACGGTGACGAACACGCTGTTGGTGAGGTTGCGCTGCACCGTGGTGCTGGTGGTCGACGCGAACGACGGCGACGCCAGCGTCGTCGGGGCGACCACGGTGGCCAGCACCTCGTGGTCGACCGTCGGCGTGGCCGGGTCGTTGACCTGGAGGATGGCCGAGTGGGCACCCGCACCGGGGCGGGCGGTCACGGTGACGGTCGTCGGCTTGTTGAGCGGCAGGACCACCGTGCGGGGCGCGGTGAACGTGCCGTCGTTGCCCACCCAGCTCAGCGTGTGGGTGACGTTGCCGGCGCGCCCGGACGTCCGGGTGAGCGTGACCGGGTAGGTCTTGCTCGAGCCGGCAGCCTGGCCGCCCTGCCCCACGGCGCAGCGGTTGTAGATGCCGGTGCCGACGTTGGGGGTGGTCAGGTACTGCGAGATCGGCGTGCAGACCGGTGCCGACGTGGCGTAGCCCTGCACGACCGGACGCCGTGACAGCAGGGTCCACGCCGCGTTGACGTCGACCAGACCGTTGCCCTGCGCCATCGCCGGGACGCCCTTGATGAACTTCGCGGTGCTGTAGAGCGACGCGCGCAGCTGGGCCGGCGTGACCGGGGTGTCCGTTGCCCGGCTCGCGGAGAGCAGCAGGGCCGCGGCCCCGGTGGCCTGCGGCGAGGCCATCGAGGTGCCGTTGAACATCGCGTAGCCGGCCGGGAGCGAGTACTTCACCCCGGACACGTCGGGCTGCTTGAGCCAGCGGGGCACGGTGGAGATCGCCGAGCCGGGCGCGGAGATGTTCGGCTTGAACCCGCCGTCCTCGCGCGGGCCGCGCGAGGAGTAGTTGTGCACGTTCATGGCGGAGGAGACGGCAGAGCCGTAGTTCGCCAGCCAGGTCTCCTTGGACACCGACGACGCGACGCTGACCGCGTCCGAGGCAACCGAGGGGTCACCGACGGTGTTGATGCCCGGGCCGCTGTTGCCGGCCGAGATGAAGATCTGGACGCCGTAGTCCTCGATGAGGCGGTTGTAGAGCTCGGCGCGGGCGTTGGCGCCGTCGTTGAGCGCGGGCAGCCCGCCGATCGACAGGTTGACAACGTCGACGCGCCGGTTGACGACGAGGTCGATCATGCCTTCGGTGAGCGCGACGTTGGTGCAGCCGCCGCCCCACGTGCAGGCGCGCGAGGAGACGATCTTCGCGCCAGGGGCCGCACCGTTCATCTTGCCGCCGAACATGCCGTTGGCGGCGGTGATGCCGGCGACGTGCGTGGCGTGGGCGTCCTCGGGGATGCCGATGTTGACGAAGTCGGCCTTGCCGGGCAGGCCGACCGGCGCCAGGTCGACGTTCTGGCGGTACTCGACGACGAAGGGCATCGACTCGACGACGTCCTTGGTCGCTGGGTCGTCCTTCCCGAAGTGCCCGACCTGGTGGCCCTCGCGGTAGGGGCGCATCACGGGGTCGTCGGTGAAGTCGTGGTCCTGGTTGGCGTCCACGCGGATGTCGTGGGTGGACGGGTCGTAGAGCACCCCGAAGACGTCGGTGGTGTCGCCGTCGCGGTTGACGTCACCCTCGGGCTCGCTGCCCGCGGTGATCGCCTCGGAGAACTTGTTGATGCGGTAGCTGCCCGCGGGCAGCGTCCACGTGGCCCCCGCGTAGGTCACCGAGCCGCCGCTGGCGGGCGTCAGCATGGCCCGCCACGTCGCGTCGCCGTCGGTCAGCGGGTCCGTGGCGGTGACCCAGTCGGTGATCTTCAGCTCGCCCGTCGTCGTCTTCGCGAGCGCCGGGTGGTCCAGGTCGACGCCGCTGTCCAGCACGCCGATGGTGATGCCGCGGCCGTCGAACGTCGGGTGCTTCTGCTTGAAGGCGACCGCGCCGGTCTCGTTCGTCGGCATGTACGGGTTGCTGTCCGGGGTGTTCCTGCCCGGCCCGGAGACGTTCGAGGGCACCGCAGCGGAGCTCTGCTCGCGGGGGTTGTCCTCCTGGACGTTCTCCTTCAGGTCGACCTTGAGCACGTTGGCCAGGGCGACGGCCTTGGTGACGTTGCCGGTCGGCAGCTCCACACGGACATAGCCGAGCTTGTCGTTGCGGTAGCCCACCCAGCCGCCCAGCTTGCGGACCGAGGCGTCGACGTCCTTGGCGGCGCCGGCCTTGGTCGCGAGCATCACGGTGACCCGGGCGGTGCCCTTCTGGCGCGCCTGCGCCAGCAGCTGCCGGTCGTGCTGGCCCAGCTTGTCACCGCGGGCCTGGGCCTTGAGGGTGCCCTTGCCCTTCTGTCCGTGGTCCTTGGGCGCAGGGGCTGCCTGGGCGCCCGTGGCGGCCACCCCCAGCGTCGCCAGGCCTCCGGCGAGGGCGAGGGCTAGCAGCCTGGCCCCGATCGTTCTGTCCGTCATCGTTCTCCTCATGACGTGGGAGAACTGCGGCGTCCCCCCGAGTGGCGGACAGTCAACAGGACGAGCAGGGCCGTTCTCAGCCGATTGACAGGATCAAGAGGAAGTTGTCGCGGCGGGTAGGCCGGTTGCTCGCCTCAGTCGGCGAGGCTCGCCTCCCAGCGCTGCTCGATCCGGCCGAAGCGCCACACCGCGAGGGCCAGCGCCCACGTGGCGACGAACAGTCCGACGATCCAGAAGCCGACGTCGTTGAGGTTGATCGCGGCGACCGCAGCCAGCGGCCCGGTGGTGATGTCGAGCTTCTCGGCGAGCAGACCGACCAGCTCGATGACGCCGATGACCAGCGCCACCGCGACGGACAGCGCCGTGACGGTGATGTTGTAGTAGATCTTGCGGACCGGCTTGGAGAAGGCCCACCCGTAGGCGAAGTTCATGAACGAGCCGTCGATGGTGTCCAGCAGCGACATGCCCGCCGCGAAGAGCACCGGCAGGGTGAGGATCGCCCACCACGGCAGGCTGGCGGCGGCGGCCCCGCCGGCCACGACGAGCAGCCCGACCTCGGTGACCGTGTCGAAGCCGAGGCCGAACAGGAAGCCCGTGGGGTACATGTGCCACGGCTTGCTCACGGCGCGGGTGACCCGGCCCAGGACGCGGTTGAGGAAGCCGCGGTTGTTGAGGTGCTGCTCGAGCGCCGCCTCGTCGAAGTGGCCCTGCCGCATCCGGCGGAACACCTTGAGGATGCCCACCAGCGCCGCGAGGTTGACCAGGCCGATGGCGATGAGGAATAAGCCGGAGACCGAGGTCCCCCAGACGCCCGTCGCCTGCTGCAGCGAGGACTGGTCGTTGCTCAGCTGCCCGGCCAGGGCCCGGATCCCGAAGGCGAGCAGCGCCACCATGACGAAGACGACCGAGCTGTGTCCGAGGCTGAACCAGAAGCCCACGCTCATCGGGCGCTTGCCCTCGCTCATGAGCTTGCGGGTGGTGTTGTCGATGGCCGCGATATGGTCGGCGTCGAAGGCGTGCCGCATGCCCAGGGTGTAGGCGGTCACGCCCAGGCCGACCCCGAACAGCTGGCCGCCCACCTGGTAGTGCGCCGGGCTGACCAGCCCGATGAGCACCCCCCAGCCGACGAGGTGCAGCGCGGCGATGAACCCCGCCATGCCCCACAGGCTGCGCCTCTCCGCCGGGCCCAGGCCCCACCGGCCGCGCGGTGCGTCGTCGCCGGTCTGGGTCGCGGGCGCGGCGGTGAGGGTCATGGGTCCGAGCCTAGGGAGCCTCGCCCTCTTGTTGCAACTCTCTCGCAATAAGACATCGGGCGAGAGGATTTGCGATACGCAACGTAGCGAATCTATTCTTGCCGTGTCCCCAACGGTGACCGCGCCGCACCCAGGCGCCGGCGCCACCGACTCCCCACCAGGAGACGCCATGACCACCCGTGTTCTTCGCCGCCAGCAGCCCCGCCGCTACCCGTACGACGCGGAGCACCGCCCGGTGCCCTACGCCGAGGTCCAGCGCGACGTCGGCTCCAGCCTCTTCCTCGGCGCGGTCGTGCTCATCGCCCTGATGACGCTGATCGTCCTCGGCCTCGTCTGAGCGCACCCCCGGCGGCGCGCAGCCATCCCGCCGCACCCCGACGTGACCGCACTCACGACCAGAATGTGAGCCGGAAGTCTGCCCAGTGGACACCCTCAGGCCCTAGGTTCGGGTCATGTTGGTGGCCGTTCCTGCAGAGACCCGGCGCGGAGAGCGCCGGGTCGCCCTCACCCCTGACGCCGTCGCCACGCTGACCGCGCAGGGTCACTCCGTCCGCGTCGAGTCCGGGGCCGGGGCCGCCGCCCTCGCCTCCGACGAGGCCTATCGCGATGCCGGCGCCGAGGTGGTCGACGGTGACGTCCTCGCCGAGGCCGACCTCGTCGCGCACGTCCGCCCCCTCCTGCCCGAACAGGTCGCCCGCCTCCGACGGGGGAGCACCACGGTCGGGTTCGTGACCGGCACGGGCGAGCTGCCCGGCATACAAGCGTTGCGCGACAACGGGATCAGCGCGCTGGCCATGGAGCTGGTGCCGCGCATCTCGCGCGCGCAGTCCATGGACGCGCTCACCTCGCAGGCGCTCGTCGCCGGCTACCGCTGTGCGCTCGAGGCGGCCATGCGGCTGCCGCGGTTCTTCCCTCTGTTCATGACCGCCGCGGGCACCGTCCCGCCGGCCAAGGTGCTTGTCCTCGGTGCCGGCGTCGCCGGGCTGCAGGCCATCGCCACCGCCCGGCGGCTCGGCGCCGTGGTCGAGGCCTACGACGTGCGCCCGTCCTCGGCCGACGAGGTGAAGTCGATGGGCGCGACGTTCCTCGATCTCGGCCTCGACGTGGTCGAGGGCGCAGGCGGCTACGCCCGCGAGCTGACCGAGGACCGCGCCCGTCGCCAGCAGGAGGCGCTGACGCCCTTCATCAGCAAGTCCGACGTGGTCATCACCACCGCCGCGGTGCCGGGCCGCCCGGCCCCGCAGCTGGTCACCAAGGACATGCTCGCCGGTATGCCGGCCGGTTCCGTCGTCGTCGACCTCGCCGCCGAGAGCGGCGGCAACGTCGAGGGATCCGTTGCGGGGGAAGAGGTCCAGGTCGGCGGGGTCCGGGTCTACGGCATGGCCGACCCCGCGTCGGCGATGCCCGTGGACGCCTCCCGGCTCTACGCCCGCAACGTCGTCAACCTGCTCGCCCTTGGCCTGTCTGAGGAGGGCTTCACGCTCGACCTCGACGACGAGGTGCTCGCCGGTGCGTGCATCGTGCACGACGGCGTGGTCCGCCATGCCCCGACCGCTGCTCTCCTGGAGGACTGATGGACGGCATCACCCTGCTGACGATCTTCGTGCTGGCGGTGTTCGTCGGGTTCGAGGTGGTCTCCAAGGTGTCGACGACGCTGCACACCCCGTTGATGAGCGGCGCCAACGCGATCCACGGCGTCATCCTCGTCGGCGCGATCATCGTCACCGGGCAGACGACCTCGACCCTCGGGCTGGTCCTCGGGCTGCTCGCGGTCGTCCTCGCCACGGTCAACATGGTCGGCGGCTTCGTGGTCACCGACCGGATGCTGGAGATGTTCAAGGGCCGCGGCCAGCGCCCCGCCGCCTCGCAGGAGGCCGGTCGATGAGGCTGCTCGACACGACCTGGACCTCGCTGGGCTACCTCGTCGCCGCGGTCTGCTTCATCCTCGCGCTCAAGGGCCTGTCCTCCCCGGCCACGGCCCGTCGCGGCAACCTCATCGGCGCCGCCGGTGCCGTGCTTGCGGTGCTCGTGGCGTTCCTGTCCACCGACCTCAAGCACGTGCTGCTCATCCTGCTGGCCATCGCCGTCGGCACCGCGCTCGGTGTCCCTGCCGCGCGGCGGGTGGCGATGACCCAGATGCCGCAGCTGGTCGCGCTGTTCAACGGCGTCGGCGGCGCCGCGGCCGCGCTGGTGGCCGGCCTCGAGCTGACCCGCACCATGTCGTTGCCCGGCGTGGGGCAGGTGTCCGCCCTCGTCATGGGCAACACGGGCTCGTTCGCCTACGCGCCGCTGAGTGGCAGCACCTTCGTGCCTCCGGTGACCGGCACGGCATACGTTGCTGCCGCGGCGGGCGCGTTCACGGTCCTCGTCGGTGCGGTGTCCTTCGCCGGCTCGGTGGTCACCTTCGCCAAGCTCCAGGAGATCATGACGACCCGGCCGGTCACCTTCCCCGGTGGCCCGGTCGTCTTCGGCGGCAGCCTGGCGGTCGCGGTGGGGCTGGCCGTCGCGATCGTCCTGGACGTCCGGAACGGCGAGGTCAACGGCCTGCTCGTCCTCGCCCTCGCGCTGGTGTCGATGCTGGTCGGTGTGCTGTTCGTGCTGCCGGTCGGCGGCGCCGACGTGCCGATCGTCATCTCGCTGCTCAACGCGTTCACCGGCCTGACCGTCGCGGCCAGCGGCTACGTCCTCGACAACGTCCTGCTCCTCGTCGCCGGCACGCTCGTCGGGGCCAGCGGCACCATCCTGACCCGGCTCATGGCCGCGGCGATGGGGCGCAGCCTGGCCTCGATCCTGTTCGGCGCGTTCCGCCAGAAGGCGGCCGGCCCGGCCGGCCCGGGCGAGGAGCGGCCGGTGCGCTCGGGCTCACCGGAGGACGTCGCGATCCTGCTCGGCTACGCCCGCAAGGTCATCATCGTCCCCGGCTACGGCCTGGCCGTCGCCCAGGCACAGCACACGATCCGTGAGCTCGCCGAGCTGCTCGAGGCGCGCGGCGTCGAGGTCCTCTACGGCATCCACCCGGTCGCCGGCCGCATGCCGGGCCACATGAACGTCCTGCTGGCGGAGGCCAACGTGCCCTACGAGGCGCTCAAGGAGATGGACGAGGTCAACCCGCAGTTCGCGACCACCGACGTCGCCCTCGTCGTCGGCGCCAACGACGTGGTCAACCCGGCGGCCAAGACGACGCCGGGCGCACCGATCTACGGCATGCCGATCCTCGAGGTCTCCCAGGCCAAGCAGGTCGTCTTCCTCAAGCGCTCGATGCGCCCCGGCTTCGCCGGCATCGAGAACGAGCTGCTCTACGACCCCAAGACGACGCTGCTGTTCGGCGACGCCAAGGAGTCGCTGACCAAGGTCGTCGCGAGCGTCAAGGGTCTCTGAGCCCGTCCCCAGACACGGGTATGCCGCGCCGGGAGTCCCGGCGCGGCATACCGATCGTGCGTGGTGGGGCGGCGGTCAGACCGGGTCGCCCGCGGTCTCGCCGAGCTCGATCGCGTCCACGCCCTCCTGGTCGGCCACCTCGAGGCGGCTGTTGCGGCGGGAGTAGAAGAAGTAGACACCGAAGCCGAGGACCATCCAGATGACGAACCGAAGCCAGGTCTCCACGCTGAGGTTGAGCATCAGGTAGAAGCAGACCAGGGCGGCGAAGATCGGCACGACCGGGTTGCCCGGCACCTTGAACGCCCGCTTGAGGTCGGGGCGGCGCTTGCGCAGCAGCGGGATCGCGATGGACACCAGGGTGAACGCCGCGAGCGTGCCGATGTTGACCATCTCCTCGAGCTTGCCGATCGGTGTGATCGAGGCGATCAGCGCGACAGCGGTGCCGATGGCGATGGTGATGGTCAGCGGGGTGCCGGTCTTGTGGTTGACCCTGGCCAGGCGCTTGGGCAGCAGCCAGTCGCGGCTCATGGCGAAGACGACACGGGTCGCACCGATCATCAGGGTCATGACGACGGTGGTCAGGCCGGCGACGGCGCCGGCGGCGATGATCGTGGCGAACCCGCCCTTGCCGACCGAGGCGAACGCGCTCGCCAGCGCTGCCTTCTCGTCGATCTTGTCGTAGCGCACCATGCCGGTGATGACGAGGGCGACGGCGATGTAGAGGACGGTGCAGATCGCCAGCGAGGCGATGATGCCCCGGGGCAGGTCGCGCTGGGGGTTCCTGGCCTCCTCGGCCGTGGTCGCGACCACGTCGAAGCCGATGTAGGCGAAGAAGACGATCGAGGCACCGGCGACGATGCCCAGCACGCCGAACGTGGCCGTCTGGAAGCCGAAGAGCAGCTGGATCAGCGGGGCGCCGAGGCCGCTGGAGGACTGGCCCTTGACCGACGGCGGGATGAACGGGGTGTAGTTCGAGGTCTTGACGTAGCCGATGCCCGCGAAGATCACGAACAGCACGATGAAGAGCTTGAGCCCGACGAGGACCAGGTTGACCCGCATCGACTCCTTGATGCCGATGGCGATCAGCGTCGTGAGCGCGGCGACGAGCAGGAACGCCAGCAGGTCGAAGTGCGAGCCCGGCGCGAGCGAGGCCGGCCACGTGATGCCGATCTTGCCCAGGAAGAGCTCGGCGTACTCCGACCAGCCCTGGGACACGACGCTGGCGCCGAGCATCAGCTCGAGCAGCAGGTCCCAGCCGATGATCCAGGCGACGAGCTCGCCGAGGGAGGCGTAGGAGAACGTGTAGGCCGAGCCGGAGACCGGCACGGTCGAGGCGAACTCGGCGTAGCACAGGGCCGCCAGGCCACAGCAGATCGCGCCGATGACGAACGAGATGACGATGGCCGGGCCGGCGTACTGGGCCGCCGCCTTGCCGGTGACGGTGAAGATGCCGGCGCCGATGATCACGCCGATGCCGAAGACGGTGAGGTCGAGCGCGCTGAGCCGCTTCTTGAGCTGGTGGCCCTCTTCGTCGGTCTCGGCGATCGACTGCTCGATCGTCTTGGTGCGCAACACACTCATACTGGCTGCTCCTTGTGGGTGAGGTGTGCCTTCCCTGTGCACAGCGCTCGACACCATAGACCGAGCGTGCGCGGGTCGCCCATAGTGACGAAGCCAAAATGCGCCTTTTGCAGTAGTCCACATCATGGACGGCGGTCTTGTTGAGTGGACGCACGGTGCGGTGTCGCCGCACGGACCTGCGGAACACAGGCCCCTGCTGTAGACCTGTTCCCCCGACGCCTGTCACCCCCTTGTTGTGGTGTCGGGCCGAACCCCCATGGGAAGGCAGGTCCGGATGCTGCGCTTCTTCCTCGGCGCCTCAGTGCTCGTCACCGGCGCGCTCGTCACGCTCGCCGCCGTCCTGGGCGGTCCCGGCTGGTGGGCGCTGCTCGCCGTGCTCGCCCTCCTCCTCGCGCTGGGGATCTGGGACGTGCTCCAGCGGCGGCACTCCATCCTGCGCAACTACCCCGTGCTGGGGCACATGCGCTTCCTGCTCGAGGGGATCCGCCCCGAGCTGCAGCAGTACTTCATCGAGCGCAACTTCGACGGCCGGCCCTACGACCGGGACACGCGCTCGATCATCTACGAGCGGGCCAAGGGCATCCACGGCGAGCAGGCGTTCGGCACCGAGCGCGACGTCAACGCCATCGGCTACGAGTACCTCGTCCACTCCAGCCGCCCGCTCGACACCCCCGAGCACCCGCACCGGGTCCGGATCGGCGGACCGGACTGCACGCAGCCCTACGACATGTCGCTGCTCAACGTCTCGGCCATGAGCTTCGGGGCGTTGAGCGCCAACGCGATCCTGGCGCTCAACGCCGGCGCGGCGAAGGGCGGGTTCGCCCACGACACCGGCGAGGGCGGCCTGACGAAGTACCACCTCGAGCACGGTGGCGACCTGGTCTGGGAGATCGGCAGCGGCTACTTCGGCGCCCGGACCAAGGACGGCGACTTCGACCCGGACATGTTCCGTGACAAGGCCGCCCACGACCACGTCAAGATGGTCTCGCTCAAGCTGAGCCAGGGCGCCAAGCCCGGCATCGGCGGCGTGCTGCCGGCGGCCAAGGTCAGCAAGGAGATCGCCGAGGCCCGCAACGTGCCCCAGGGCGAGAAGTGCGTGTCACCGGCATACCACCGGGTCTTCTCCACCCCGCGCGAGCTGGTCCACTTCATCGCCCGGATGCGCGAGCTGGCCGGCGGCAAGCCGGCCGGGTTCAAGCTGTGCGTCGGCTCCCGCACCGACGTGCTCGCCATCTGCAAGGCGATGGTCGCCGAGGGCATCACCCCCGACTTCATCATCGTCGACGGGGCCGAGGGCGGCACCGGCGCGGCGCCGCTGGAGTACGAGGACCACGTCGGCAGCCCGCTGACCGAGGGCCTGCTCACCGTGCACAACGCCCTCGTCGGGGCCGGGCTGCGTGACCGGGTCCGGGTCGGCGCGAGCGGCAAGGTCTCCACCGGGGTCGACATCGTCAAGCGGCTCATCCAGGGGGCCGACTACACCAACGCGGCGCGGGCGATGATGATGGCGACCGGCTGCATCCAGGCCCAGCGCTGCCACACCAACACCTGCCCGGTCGGCGTCACCACCCAGGACCCGCGGCGGATGCGGGCGCTCGACGTCGGGGACAAGACCGAGCGGGTGCACCGCTTCCACGATGCCACGGTGGCCGAGGCGACCCAGGTCATCGCGTCCATGGGGCTGCACGGCCCGCACGAGCTGCGCCCGCACATGCTGCGGCGGCGCATCGACCACACCACGACCGTCGGCTACGACCAGCTGTTTGAGCACCTGCGTCCGGGGCAACTTCTGGAGCAGCCGCCGCAGTCGTGGCTGGCGGACTGGGAGCGGGCCGACCCCGACCGCTTCCAGCCCTGACCGCGCGGCGACCCGGAGACCCCACCCGCGCCGACCTGCCCGTCCTGCACCCGCACGACCGAAGGAGACGACATGACCACCGTTGCCGAGCTGCTGGTCCAGGCCCTCGCCGACCACGGCGTTCGCACCATCTGGGGTGTGGTCGGGGATGCCCTCAACCCCGTCACTGACGCCATCCGACGCGAGGAGCGGCTGGAGTGGGTCGGCGTGCGTCACGAGGAGGTAGGCGCGTTCGCCGCCGCGGCGCAGGCCCAGCTCACCGGCCGGCTCGGGGTGTGCATGGGCACGGTCGGCCCGGGCTCGGTCCACCTGCTCAACGGCCTGTATGACGCGAAGAAGTCCCACGCGCCGGTCCTGGCGGTCTGTGGCCAGGTGCCGCTGGCCGAGCTGGGCAGCGACTTCTTCCAGGAGGTCGACAACGACGCGCTGTTCAGCGACGTGGCCGAGTTCAGCCGCACGGTGACCAGCGTCGAGCAGATCCCCGCGATGGTGGAGCAGGCGGTGAACGCGGCGCTGACCCGGCAGGGCGTGGCGGTGCTGACCCTGCCCGGTGACGTCGGTGGGCTGGAGCTGCCCAGGCACACGCCCGTTCCGCGGTTCGTCGACGAGCACCCCGAGACCGTGCCGGCGCCGGAGGCCCTCGACCGGGCGGTCGAACTGCTCGACGGGGCCGGGGCCGTGACGATGCTCGTCGGCCAGGGGGCACGCGGCGCCCGCGAGGAGGTGCTGGCCCTCGCCGAGCGGCTCGGCGCGCCGATGGTGCTGACGCTCAAGGCCAAGGAGGGACTCGAGCACGAGAACCCTTACGAGGTGGGCCAGTCCGGGCTCATCGGCAACCCGGCCGCCCAGCAGGCCCTCGATGGTGGCGACGTCCTGCTGATGGTCGGCACCGACTTCCCCTACCGCGAGTTCTATCCGCACGGGAAGACAGTCATCCAGCTCGAGGTGCGCCCCGAGCACATCGGGCGCCGGATCCCGGTCGACCTCCCGCTCGTCGGGCACGCCGCGCCGACGTTGCGGGCCTTGACGCAGCGGGTCGCCGTGAAGCCGGACCGCAGCCACCTCGACGCCGCCCGCAAGACCTTCACCGAGTGGCAGGAGCGGCAGGCGCGGCTGGCCGACCCGGCATACGACCGCACCCCCAAGGGGCTGCTGCGGCGCAAGCTGGACAACCCCGAGGAGCGCATCCGGCCGGAGGTGCTGGCCGCGGCGATCGACCGGCACGCCGCCGACGACGCCATCTTCACCTCCGACACCGGCATGGCGACGGTGTGGCTGAGCCGGTTCGTGCAGATGCGTGGGTCGCGCCGGCTGCTCGGCTCCTTCAACCTCGGCTCGATGGCCAACGCGATGCCCCAGGCGCTCGGTGCCGCGGCCCTGGACCGGGACCGTCAGGTCGTGGCGTTCTGTGGCGACGGCGGGCTGTCGATGCTCATGGGCGACCTCATCACCGCGGTGACCCACCGGCTGCCGGTGAAGCTCGTCGTCTTCGACAACGGCCGGCTCGGCATGGTCAAGCTCGAGCAGGAGCAGGGCGGCCTGCCGGAGTTCGGCACCGTCCTGGACAACCCCGACTTCGCCGCGGTCGCGCGGGCGGTGGGGCTGACCGGCGTGCGGGTCACCGAGGCCGACCAGGTCGACGAGGCGGTGCGGGTCGCCCTCGCCACGCCTGGCCCGGTCCTGCTGGACGTGCTGACCAACCCCGAGGAGATCGCGGTGCCGCCCAAGCCGAAGCTGAGCCAGGGCTGGGGCTTCGCCGTCGCCAAGCTCAAGGAGACGCTGGTCAGCGCCGGCGACGAGTGAGGCTCAGTCGCCGGAGAGCAGGTTGATCGGCCCCGTGTCGTCGCCCGGATCGGGGTGCCGGCGCGGGGCCGGGGCGTGCACGGGGATCCCGCGCGAGTAGTCGTCGCTGGCCCGGTGGACCGGACGGTGCATCGGCCGGTGCAGCGGCACGTCCGGGTCGGGCAGCTCGACCGTCTCGGTGGTCTCCTCCAGCTCCGGGTCCTCGACGCCGAACAGCTCGGCGCAGATCGCCCGGTAGGTGCGGTCCGGGTGGGGCACGTAGCTCACCCGGCGCAGCGCCTGGTCCTGGCCCGCGCTCTCCATGAGGAACTGGCCGTAGCCCATGACCCGCCCCACCAGCGAGCGGCTGTAGGACATGTCGGTGACCTTGGCCAGCGGCATCATCGCCACCTTGCTGGTGAACAGCCCGTAGGTCAGCAGCAGCCGCTTGTCGGTGGCGATGAACCAGTCATGTCGCCAGTTCGCCAGCCGCCAGAGGGTCCGGCCGAGCACGGCGAACCATGCCCACCAGATGAGGTCGGCGAACAGCCCGGCCCCGCGCGGCAGCTCGGTGTCGAGCCAGGTCACCACCACCAGCGCGGCGAGAACCGAGGCCACCGGCTCGGCCACCTTGGCCCAGTGCTGGTGCATCGCCACCACGATGCGCTCGCCGTCGAGCAGGTAGCGCTCCAGCCCGCGGCCGCCCGGTCGTGCCACGGGCTACTTGTTGCCGAGGAGGGCGTCGAAGAAGTGGCCGAGGTTGACGAAGCCCTGCATGAGCAGCTCCCACACCTGGTGGACGATGTCGGCGGCCTGCGTCGGGGCGGTGATGATCGCGTAGACCGCGAACGCGCCGAGGACCCAGATCAGGACCTTCTTTGCGCGCACCATGGGGGACTCCTTGTTCGGCGGCAGGTGGGTAAAGCGCACCTATCGTGTCAAACCGGACGAATTCACGCTCAGTGACGCGCCGTCCGACCCCTCCCGGTATGCCGTGACGTGCGTCGCCCCGAGCGTCACCCGTCAGTGCCCGGCGGGCGCCGGGACGGCGGCCTGGGCCTCGGTGGGCAGGGGCTGGCCCGGGCAGGTGGCCAGGATCCGGGCCATCGCGTCGTGCTCGGCCGCGGTCACCCACAGCCCGTAGCGGGCCTTGACCGCCACCTGCCGGGCGACGTAGGTGCAGCGGAACGCCTTGCGCGGTGGCAGCCACGTGGCCGTGTCGCCGTCACCCTTGGCGCTGTTGAGGTTGCCCTGGACGGCCATGAGGTTCAGCGGGTCGTTGCCCAGCTCGGCCCGCTTCGTCGCGCTCCACGTCCCGGCGCCGGTCTGCCAGGCGTTGGACAGGGCCACCACGTGGTCGATCTGGACCAGGGTGCTGGTGCCGTTGCCGCGGCGGAAGGCGATCGTCGCCCCGCCGTAGGGGTCGTGCAGCGTCCCCGTGAGCACGATGCAGCCACGGGTGCGGGGCTTGATCGTCTCGCCGGTGAGGTCCCGGCGCAGGATGTCGTTGCGGGTGTCGCAGCCGTTGTGCCCGCCGGGGACGTCGACCGCGTCGCTCCACGCCTGCCCGAACTGCTCGCGGGTGTAGCCCGTCTTGGGCGCGCGGCCCCTGACCTTCAGCGTCCGCAGGGCCGCGGCCGCGCTGCCCGAGCCGACCCGTGGGGCGCCGGCGCCGGACACCGCCGTGGACGAGGCCGCCGGCGTCGGGGCGCCCGGGTCCGGGAGGGCACGGGCGTCAGGGAAGCACCCGGCCAGGCTGAGCGCGATACCGGTGGTGGCGAGCAGGGACGCGGGCAGGCGGAAGCGACGGGAGCGCAACGGTTTCAGGCCTTCGGGGGGAGGGGCGTGGGCTGGCTCGGACGCGGCTCAGACGACGCCGTAGAGGCGGTCGCCGGCGTCGCCGAGGCCGGGGACGATGTAGCCGTGCTCGTTGAGCCGCTCGTCCATGGCGCCCGTGACGATGGTGACCGGCACCTTGAGGTCCGCGATCTGCTCCTCGAGCCGGGCCGTGCCCTCCGGGGCGGCCAGCAGGGTGATCGCGGTGATGTCGTCGGCGCCGAGGTCGACGAGGTAGCGGATCGCCGCGGCGAGGGTGCCGCCGGTGGCCAGCATCGGGTCCAGGACGTAGCACTGGCGGCCGGACAGGTCGTCGGGCAGGCGGTTGGCGTAGGTCGTCGCCTCGAGCGTCTCCTCGTTGCGGACCATGCCCAGGAAGCCCACCTCGGCGGTCGGCAGCAGGCGGACCATGCCGTCGAGCATGCCCAGCCCGGCGCGCAGGATCGGCACGACCAGCGGCTTGGGGGAGGCCAGCTTGATGCCGCGGGTGGGCGCGACCGGGGTCACGATGTCGACCGGCTCGACGCGCACGTCGCGGGTGGCCTCGTAGGCCAGCAGCGTCACGAGCTCGTCCGCGAGCCGACGGAAGGTCGGGCTGTCGGTGTCCTTGTCCCGCAGGGCCGTGAGCTTATGGGCGATGAGCGGGTGGTCGGCAACGTGGACGCGCATGGGCGAAACTTATCGTGTGAGTCTCCGAGGCGGTCCAGTGCACGACCCCGCGTATGCCGCGTGGATGGGGGAGGCGCTCACGGTCGCCACCGGGGCGCTGGCCTCGGGCGACGTGCCCGTCGGTGCGGTCGTCGTCTCGCCCGCCGGTGAGGTCATCGGCCGGGGGTGCAACCTGCGCGAGGCCCAGGGCGACCCGACCGCCCACGCCGAGGTGGTCGCCATGCGGGAAGCCGCGGCCAAGCTCGGCACCTGGCGGCTGGAGGACTGCACGCTGGTCGTCACGCTGGAGCCGTGCGCAATGTGCGCGGGTGCGCTGATGCTGGCGCGGGTGGCCCGGCTCGTGCTCGGGGCGTGGGACCCCAAGGCGGGGGCGTGCGGGTCGGTGTGGGACCTGGTCCGCGACCGCAGGGCCACTCATCGCGTCGAGGTCATCGGTGGGGTGCAGGAGTCCGAGTGCTCGCAGCTGCTCCTCGATTTCTTTGCGGGGCACCGTCTCTAGTAGCCTTCCGCGCGGTGGCGTGTCCGAGCGGCCTAAGGAGAACGCCTCGAAAGCGTTTGTGGGCGGAAGTCCACCGAGGGTTCAAATCCCTCCGCCACCGCCAACTGGAAACCCCCGGGAGCTCTGCGACCGGGGGTTTCCTGTTGGCGCGTGGCGGGTGGATGCCGGGAGACGTCGAACGGCAGTGAGACGTCGGCTCCCTCCGCCACCCCTCCACACCAGGGGCCAAGGATCGGCCGCCCCGCGTAGCTGCCTCCGGATCAGGGCAGCCCCCCGGCCCGGACGGGGGGGCGTATGACTAACGGGGCTGGGCGCGGTCGAGGCTGCGGCGTGTCTGTGCTTCCTGATGCTCCTGGGCCTGTACCGCCTCCAGCGCACCGTGGTCACTCGCAGCGGTGTCTGGGTCAGGAGCGACATCCGTGCCCGCATTCTGACCTGGGATCAGATCGCGCCGTCCATGACCCGGGCCGATGGGCCGTGACCGACACGCTGACCCTGACCACGACGACCGGCGAACAGGTGGCCACCCACATCCCGCGGGACCGGCACGCCGCGCTGGAGTCCTACGCCACCGCCCACCGCGGGCGGACAAGCCTGGAACCCGGCCAGTCCGGGGAGGAGGGCGCGTGACCGCGTCGGGCGGGCAAGAGGGTGGGGTGCCCATGGCTGAGCCAGTGCAGGGACCGCAGGAGCACCCGGCGCCCAAGGCGTTGCTGCGGTTCTCGTTGTACGTCTTGTGCTCGCTGGTTGTACGTCTTGTGCTCGCTGTACGTGGGGGTGCCCGTGCTGTTTGGGGGCGCCGCGGTCTACGCGGCCGCCGACCACAAGTGGGTCTGGGCCCTGGTGTCCGCCGCGTTCTGCGCAGTCGAAGCCGTGCTCGGATGGAAACGCCTGCACGGCCAGTGGACCTGGACCGGGACCGGGACCGGGACCGGGCCAGAGCTGCGACGTCTGCTGAAGCAGTGGGCCCCCAGACAGCGCGCTCTCGGTGACGGCGCTCTGACGAAGGGCGGGTCCGAGTCGACGTTCGTCAGGGCAACAGTGCACCGGTCATGTGGACGCCGGAGAAGGAGGCTCATGTCGAACCGCTTCGTGCCTGCGCGGGGAAACTACTGTCGGGTCATGAGGTCGCGAAGCGTGGGTGGGGGCGTCCTCGTCGCGGCCGCAGTGCTGCTCGCGACGGGGTGTGCGGGTGCCGAGCCGGGTGGGTCCGGGCCGGGGCAGCCAGAGCGGCTGCGGATCATGATGGCGGAGGCGCCCGCCCCGGACGGGCGCACCCTGCAGGTGTCGGTGGACCGCTGCCATCACGGTCCGTACGCGATGGCGGTGGCCGAGACGGCAACCCGGGTGAGCCTGCGGGTGAGCGGAGGCACCCCGGAGACCGGCACCGCCGAGCCGGACTGTGCCGACGTGGTGACGGTGCACCTGGCGCGGGCGCTGGGGTCGCGGGGTGTGTTCGACGTGACCTCGGGTAGCCCGGTCGCGGTGCGCACCGTCCGGCGCCCGCCCCCCTCGAGCCGGTGACGCCGAGGTCCGGCATACGGCTTGGGTGAAGGGTTGACCACGTCAGGGTGTGGTCAACTCTTCGCGCTGGGACCGTCACGAGGCAGGCATCGTGATGCGACGATGGCAGCTCGAGCGGTGGTGGCGATCGGCGTGGTGGGGTTGTCGCGGGTCCGGGCCGTTGCGTCGCTGGCAGGGTTGCTGCTGGTCGCCGCGTGTTCCGCGGGCTCAGGAGCGAGCTGCGCCCTCCCTCGCCCGGTCCTGTCCTCCGGTCACCCCGCTCCGGGGGACCGGCTCACCGTTCAGGTGGATCTGGACCGCGAGTGCGTGGACACCAACCACCCTGGGCCCCCGTCGCCGCCGAAGGCGTGGCGCGCCGTCCGGGTCTCCCTCGTCCAGGGGGCGACTGTCACCGTGCTCGCAACCGTCGACAGCGACGCGCAGGGGCAGGTGTCGGCCGAGGTCACCATCCCGGTCGGTGCGGCGCCGGGTCGCGCCGCCATCCGCGTGGACTTCGCCGAGGACGCCGCCCTGACCATCGACTGAGCGCTACCTTTCGGTCATGTCCGGGGGAGCGATGGGGTCACTGCGTCGCCACGCGTTCGCCCTCCTGCCGTGCGAGGCGCTCGCGCTGCTGTTCCTCCTGTCCTTCTCCCGGCTCGGTCCGCCCGAGCTGTTCGCCGGGGCGCTCCTGGCGGGGCTGTGCGGGCTCACGGAGGTCTTGCGACGCCTTGCCTTTGCCGGCACGTCCGCACCGGCGACTGCGCGCTACCGCCAGGCGGATGTGCTGACGGCGCTGACCCGGTTGTCCTGGGTCTCGAACGTCGTGCTGGTGCTCGTGGGGCTGCACGCCGTGACGGCCGGCTACGACCACGACATGCCTGGCCACGAGCGCAACGCCCCGATGCACGCACTGGGTTGGCTGGTCCTGGCCGCAGCCGCGGTGCTGGCGATCGGCCTCGTCGTCCGGGCGCGCCGCGATGGCAGGTCCACCGCGCTCGTCGCCGCGACGTGTGCGTTGTTCGTGGTCACGACCGGCGGTGCGGTCGCGGCGGCCGACCGGGAGCAGGACGTGCGCAACACGATCCAGCCCTGTGCCTGCTTCCTGCCCTGACCGGGCTACGACGCCGGTGGCCCTGCCGGTGCGACCGAGGGCGGGCCCGCAAGGGAGCCGGCCCCTTGTCGGGCAGGTCAGTAGCTCGAGGTCTTGGCCTGGTAGTAGGCGCCGGTCGCCCCGTTAGGGTCGACCGCGCCGACGGCGTGACGACGTCATCCCCTTGTCGTAGACCATCGGGGTGTAGCAGTCGTTGGAGCCCTCGGTGCCGGTGCAGCCGTACTCCTTGTCGTCGTAGTTGCGGTGGATGGTCCCGTGCGTGACCCAGGTCTGGTTCACCTGCGTGGTGCTGCTGTGCACGTGGGCCCACGCCGTGTGGCAGTTGACGGAGTACATGAGGTCGACGTAGCCGACAGCGTTGCCGGCGCCGTTGTTGATGAGCTTGTGGAAGATGACCTGCTGGTCCGCGCGGCCCCCGTCCTCGTCGGCCCGGTTGCCGTCGTGCGGGAACGTGGCGGCCTGCGCCGAGGTGGCGAAGCCGGTGGTGACGACGACAGCGGCGGCGAGCCCCCCCACGGTGCGGGCAAGGTGGCGAGACCTGTTTCCCCTGTTGGGTCAGGCACCGGGCGGATCTCGCCGGTGCGCGGGCTGACCGTAATGGGCTACTCGTGATTGCTGTGTCATGTGTCCGCTTTGCGTGTCCGTGTCGCCGCGGACTGCTGGCGCGGGGGACCTTCGGGGGTGGCGGCTGCCCGGCGAGACCGGTTGGGTGGGGGCATGGGGTACGAGATCGACCTGGTGCACCTGCCCGCCCAGCCGGCCGCCGTGGTCCGGGCTCACGTCGGGCACAACGGGATCGGGGACTTCCTCGGCCAGGCCTTCGGCGAGGTGATGAGCAGCGTCGGCGAGCAGGGCCTGCACCCGGCCGGGCCACCGTTCGGACGCTACCGGCCGACCGATGATGGCGGCTGGGACGTCGAGGCCGGCTTCCCCGTCTCTGCCGAGTCCACCGAGACCGGCCGGGTGCAACCGGCGACCCTGCCCGCCGGGTCGGCCGCCCACACGACCCACGTCGGGGACTACGGCAACCTCGGCGCGGCATACCGGGCCGTCGCGGACTGGATCGTCGCCAAGGGCATGGCGCCCAGCGGCGACCCGTGGGAGTGCTACCTCGACGAGCCGGGCGTGGCCAACCCGCGCACCGAGGTCTACTTCCCCTGCGTCCCGCGCGCCGACGCGCCGCAGGACTGAGCCCGTTCGGGCGGCGCGCGCCGGCTGCTCGGGCCACAATCGCGGCATGGAGCCGGCGCCGCGGTGGGTGCTGCACGTCGACCTCGACCAGTTCATCGCTGCGGTCGAGGTGCTGCGCCGACCCGAGCTGCGCGGTCGCCCGGTCGTCGTCGGCGGCGACGGGGACCCGGGCAAGCGCGGGGTGGTGAGCACCGCCTCCTACGAGGCCCGCGCCTTCGGCGTGCACTCCGGTATGCCGCTTCGCACCGCCGCGCGCAAGTGCCCCGACGCGGTCTTCCTCCCGGTGGATCGGGAGGTCTACGAGGCGGCGTCCACCACGGTGATGGACACCCTGCGCACGTTCGACGCCGTCGTCGAGGTGCTCGGCTGGGACGAGGCGTTCCTCGGGGTGCGCACTGACGACCCGGAGGCGCTGGGGCGTGAGGTGCAGCGGCGGGTGCGCGAGGCGACCGGCCTGGACTGCAGCGTCGGCATCGGGCAGAACCTGCTCCAGGCCAAGCTCGCCACGGGGTTCGGCAAGCCGGCGGGAGTCTTCCGAATCACCCACGACTCCTGGTTCGGGCTGCTCGGCGACCGGCCCACGGACGTGCTGTGGGGCATCGGCGCCAAGACCGCGAAACGCCTGTCCGGTCTCGGCATCACCACGGTCCGCGAGCTCGCGGAGACCGACCCGGAGGCGCTCGCCGCGCAGGTGGGGCCGAAAACCGGGCCGTGGCTGGTCAACCTGGGCCGGGGCCTGAGCCGGGCGCGGGTGACCGGCACCCCGTGGGTGGCCCGGTCCCGCAGCCGGGAGGTGACCTTCCAGGTCAATGTGGCCGACTGGGCCGAGGTGCAGGCAGAGGTGGCTCGGGTCGCGCGCCAGGTCGCGCAGGACGTGGCCGCCGAGCAGCGGCCGGTGGACCGGGTCACCGTCAAGGTGCGTTATGCGCCGTTCACCACGCACACCCACGGCCACCCGCTGCCCGGCCCGACGCTGGACGCGACGGTGATCGAGGACGGCGCCGCCGCCGCGCTGGCGATGTTCGCCGAGCACCGTCCGGTGCGGCTGGTCGGGGTGCGGGCCGAGTTCGCCGGCGCCTGACCGCCTGGCTCAACGCGACGATCATCGCGGCCTTTCGTGCGCGAGAACGGGCCGAGACCGCCGCGAGGATCGTCGCTTGGTACGCCTGGCCGACACCTGGGTGGGGCGGGTCCACACCCAGGGTCGGTGGTCACCGTGACCGGCCGGGCCGCAGGCTGAGTCACACCAGTCCGGGCGAGCGCCCCGGGCCACCCGCCGGAAGGGGGTCGCCATGACCGTCCACCTGCGTGCCCTCGCCGCCTCGACCGCTGCGGCGGCCATGGGCCTCACCCTCGGCCTGGTCGTCCGCGACTGGCCGGCCCTCATCGACTGGGTCGTCACGCGGCGCCCGGCGGCCGGGTGAAGGGTTCACCACGTCCGGATGTGCTGAAGTCTTCGCCCTGGTCCTGACCTTTGGCGTGGCCCAGGCCGGTCAGCGGTTGCGGACGATGGCGACAGGGCAGCCGGCGTGGTGCAGGGCGCCCTGGCTGACCGAGCCAAGCAGCAGCCCCCGGAACCCGCCCCGGCCGCGGCTGCCCACCACGAGCAGGTCGGCGCCGGCGGACTCCTCGGCCAGCAGCTCGACGGGGTGGCCACGGACGATGTGGACGGCCAGGTCGACGTCGGGGTACTTCTCCCGCCAGCCGGCCAGCGACTCGGCCACGACGATCTCCTCGTCGGAGCGGATCTCCTCCCAGTCCCCGGCCCAGGGCGACTCGGCCAGCACGCCCTCGACGTACTCCCACCACCACGCGTGCACGACGGTCAGCCCGGCGTTGGTCATCGACGCGTGGTTGAACGCGTAGGCGATCGCGGCGTTGGACAGCTCCGACCCGTCGACGCCGACCACCACCCGGCCGGCCCCGGCCCCGTCCTGGCTGGCGTGCTCCCGGGTCACCACGACCGGGCAGGCCGCGTGCATGGCGACCTGCTGGGACACCGACCCGAGCACGGCGGATCGTCCCGCGCCCCGGCCGCGGGCGCCGACGACGATGGTGTCGGCGACGTCCGAGGCCTCGACCAGCAGGGCCGCCGCGGACCCGTAGGGCGCCTGTGCCGTGACCCGGACGTCGGGCTCGACCAGCCGGGCCCGGCTGATCGAGCCCTGGGCGACGACGTCCCCCTCGGCGCGCCGCTCGTCCGGGTCGCCGGGGCCGGGCGCGCCGTGCTCGTGGTTGGGCATCACGTGCACCAGGTGCAGCGCCAGGTTGCGTCTCGCCGCCTCGGCGGCGCCCCACGCGATCGCGTCGTGGCTGTGCGGCGAGCCGTCGACCCCCACCACGATGCTGTCGCGCGGCACGGACTCCAGACCCATCACGCCTCCCCGGGCTCGCCCCGCGACGGCTCGCGGTCTGCCGCCACGGTCGCCCGGCGCCCCCTGGGCGGCCAGAGTCGTAGGTCCCCGGCGCGCTGCCGCCGCATCCCGGCCGTCCCGGGTGAGGATGTGCACCCGGCTTCTGGCGCCGGGGGAGCGGAGTGGTGGTGCGCAGGGTCCTGGCCGTCGCGGCAGTCGCGGTGCTCGTCGTCCCCACCGTCGTGCGCTTCCTCGGGGACCATGCGCTCCCTGCCCTGGTCGCGGCCGCGTCCCTCACCCCGTATGCCGTGCCGCCCCTCGCGGTGGCCCTCGCCCTCCTGCTGCGGGGGCGGGCGTGGCGGGCGTCTGCGGCCATCGCCTCGGTGCTGGCGCTCAACCTGGCCTGGCTGGTGCCCCTGTGGGTGCCGGACCGGGCCCCGGCCTCGGGCGCGACCCCCCTCACGGTGATGACGGCCAACCTCAGGCTGGGTGAGGCCGACCCGACCGCCGTGGTCGCGGCGGTCCGCGCTCACCGGGTCGACGTCCTCGCCCTGGAGGAGCTGACCCCGCAGGCGGTCTCGGCGCTGCACCGGGCCGGGCTGGACCGTGAGCTGCCCCACCGGGCGGTGCGGGCGGTGCAGGGCGCGGACGGCGCAGGCCTGTGGAGCCGTACCCCGGTCGCGGCGGTGACCTGGTCGCACACCTGGAGCCGCACCCCCACCGCCACGATCGAGCTGCGGGGGCGCCCCGTCGTCGTCGGCGTCCTGCACCCCGCGGCAGTGGTCCTGGACGGCGGCCGGCCTTACCGGGACGACTACGCGGCCACCACCGACTTCGCCGCCGGGCTCGACGACGCCACACCGACCCTGCTGCTCGGCGACCTCAACGCCTCCGTGGACAACAGCGAGCTGCGCGAGCTCATGGGGACCCGCTTCCGGGACGCCTCCGAGCTGGCCGGCAGCGGCCTGCTGCGCACGTTCAGCCCCTCGCCCCGGCTGCCGGCGCTGCTGCACCTCGACCACGTGCTCGTCGACGACGCGTTCGGTGTCACGGACACCACTGTGGTCGACCTGCCGGGCAGCGACCACCGGGCCCTCGTGGCCCGGCTGGGGCTGACGCCGAGGGGCTGACCCGGGCGCCCGGGATACCGGTTGAAACCGCAGGTCAGAATCCCTTTTTGCGGCCGTTGACCGACCGGTCAGGCAGGCGCACCATGGAGGTGTCCGGTCCGCCTCGGAACGACGGGCCATCAGTCACAGGAAGGTGGTTGGTCCGCATGAGGAAGTGGACCCATCCACAGGACTTCGTCGCGCTGATCGCTGGCGTCTACGCGGCCCTGTCCCCGATCTGGACGTCGACCACGACCAGGGCGAGCTGGACCATGGTCGTCCTCGGAGTCCTCACGGCCGCGGTGGCGATCGCCTCCCTGGCCCGTCCCGACATGATGTCGTCCGAGGGTGCCCTGGCGGTGCTCGGGATCGCGTTCATCGTGGCGCCATGGGTGATGAGCTACAGCGGCTCCAGCACCCGAGCCCTCGCCTGGACGTCGTGGATCGTCGGGATCGTCACCCTCGCCGTCGGCGCCCGTGACCTGCAGATGACCCGTTCCGCCCACCGTGGCGGCGGGGTGGCTGCGGCGCACTAGCGAGGAACCATGGTGCGGGCTCGCACGGACGGCACCGGGCGGGCCCGTCACCGCGCCCGGAAAGCAGGGACGCGCGCGGGTGACGGGCCCCCGGCCCCCGAGACGTCGGTCTCCGAGGCATCGGCCCTCGAGACTTCGGCCCTCGAGACTTCGGCGCTCGAGACTTCGGCCCCCGAGGTGCCGGGCACGGGTGCGCCCGACGCCCGGACCCGCATCCTCGACGCGGCCGAGGAGCTGTTCGCCGGTGACGGCTTCGACGCCACCCCCACCTCCCGCATCGCCGAGCAGGCCGGGGTGGCCAAGGCGCTGCTCTTCTACTACTTCCCGCGCAAGGACGGCCTGCTCGAGGCGCTGATCGCCGAGCGGCTGCCCGAGCAGCCCATGTGCCGGGTCGGCTCGGTGGCCCAGCGCGGCGACCTGACGGGCTCCCTGGTGCGGCTCGCCCGGGCGCTGGACCTCGGCGGCCGGAAGTCCCGGGTGCTGCGGGCGGTCCTGTTCCGCGACCTGGGCTCCCACCCCTCCGTCCTGGCGCACCGGTTCCGGCTGCGCACCGCCCTGGTGGAGCTGACCGAGCAGGTGCTCGACGCGGCCAGCCCGTTCACCCTCGACCGGCTGCGGCGGCGGCAGGCGGCCGACACCTACGTCTCGCTGATGCTCGTCGAGGCCGACCACCGCCGGTTCGCGGGCGTGCTGCCGGACCTGGCCGCGGCGGCCAGCATCGTGTCCCGGGCCCTTGCCGGGCCGGCGCTCGGCTTCAGCCTGGGGTGAGGCCGGCGGCCCGGCAGCCGGCTGGCCTCACCAGGTGGTCGGTCAGCAGCCGGCCGGGGCGGTCGCGACCGCCGGGCTCGACAGCCCGGTGAACTTCGCGCCGATCACCAGGTCGACGGAGGAGTCCGGCCTCCCGTCCCGGTGCAGCGTGGCCCCGCGGACCAGGCTGGAGGCGACCCGCGCCGCCTCGGCCCCGCTGGGGCCGTACCTGACCACGGCGGTGCCGGCGACGACCTGGTGGAGCGGGTCGTTGCTCACCGTGGCCACGAGGTAGCCCAGATCCCTCAGTCGGGACGCGGTCTCGCCGGCCAGGCCCTTGTGGGTGGTCGTGTTGTAGACGTTGACCGTGACGTCCCCGGGCGTGAGCGTGCTCGACGGGGTGGCCGTTGGGCACGCCGGCGCAGCCGCCGGTTTCGCCGGGTGGTCGCCGACCCAGCCCTCGAACCACGCCCCGGCATAGGCGAACGCCCCCGCCAGGAGCAGGGTCACCACGGTCAGGGTGATCGCGGCGCGCCGGCGGCCGCGGCGCCGGGGCAGGGCGACGTCGGCCTCGTCGAGGTCCGTCACGCCCACCTCCCCAGGGTCGGGTGCTACCCCGCGATCATGTCGCGCCCGCGCCGGGTGTCAAGCACCGACGCCTCAGTCGAGGACGAGCACCCGGGCGTGCAGCGCCGGCCGCTGGTGCAGGGCCGCGCGCAGGGCCCGGTGCAGGCCGTCCTCGAGGTAGAGCGTGTCCTGCCACTGCACCACGTGGGCGAACAGGTCGCCGTAGAAGGTGGAGTCCTCGGCCAGCAGCAGGCCGAGGTCGAGGACCTTCTTGGTGGTCACGAGCTCGTCGAGGCGCACCATCCGCGGCGCGACGTCGGACCAGTCCTTCGCGGACTGCTTCCCGTGCTCGGGGTAGGGGCGGCCGTCGCCGACGGATTTGAAGATCACTGCGTCAGTTTAGGCAGAGCCGCAGGTCGGTCGTCGTTACAGTCGAATCGTGAGCGCAGCCACGCCGGCCGAGGGCCAGCTCGAGACGATCCGCTCCGGCTACGCCTTCACCGGCGCCGCCCTCGACCTCGGTGCCGCCGTCACCGACGGCACCGCCCATCCGGACGTCCCGGTGCGCATCCCGCTCGGCGTCCTCAACCGGCACGGACTGGTCGCCGGCGCGACCGGCACGGGCAAGACCAAGACGCTCCAGCTCATGGCCGAGCAGCTCTCCGCCCAGGGGGTGCCGGTCTTCCTCGCCGACATCAAGGGCGACCTCTCCGGTATGGCGAGTGCCGGGGTCGCGAACGACAAGGTCACCGCCCGTGCGGGTGAGGTCGGGCAGCAGTGGGCGGGCAGGGCATACCCGGTGGAGTTCCTCTCCCTGGGCGGGGAGGGGCGTGGGGTGCCGGTGCGGGCGACCGTGACCTCGTTCGGGCCGACGCTGCTGGCCAAGGTGCTCGGGCTCAACGACACCCAGGAGTCGAGCCTGGGGCTGGTGTTCCACTTCGCGGACAAGAACGGGCTGCCGCTGCTGGACATCAAGGACCTGCGCGCGGTGATCAGCTACCTCACCTCGGACGAGGGCAAGGCCGACCTCAAGGAGCTCGGCGGGCTGTCGGCGGCGACTGCGGGGGTGATCCTGCGCGACCTCATCGCCTTCTCCGATCAGGGTGCTGAGGTGTTCTTCGGCGAGCCTGAGCTCGACACCGCGGACCTGATGCGGGTGGCGGCCGACGGTCGCGGGATGGTCACCTGCCTGGAGCTGCCCTCGCTGCAGGACCGGCCGGCGCTGTTCTCCACGTTCCTCATGTGGATGCTCGCCGACCTGTTCCACGACCTGCCCGAGGTTGGCGACCCGGACAAGCCCAAGCTGGTGTTCTTCTTCGACGAGGCGCACCTGCTGTTCGAGGGGGCCAGCAAGGCCTTCCTCGCCGCGATCGAGCAGACGGTGCGGCTGATCCGGTCCAAGGGTGTCGGGGTGTTCTTCGTGACCCAGACCCCCAAGGACGTCCCGCCGGGCGTGCTGGCCCAGCTGGGCAACCGGGTGCAGCACGCGCTGCGCGCGTTCACCCCCGACGACGCCAAGGCGCTCAAGGCGACGGTGTCGACGTTCCCGCACAGCGGCTACGACCTGGAGGAGCTGCTCACCCAGCTCGGCACGGGTGAGGCCGTGGTCACGGTGCTCTCCGAGCGTGGCGCCCCGACGCCAGTGGCGTGGACCCGGATGCGGGCCCCGCAGTCGCTCATGGCGCCCTCGCCGGACGACGTGGTGCAGCAGGCGATCGCGGCGTCCCCGTTGCAGGCGCGGTATGCCGTGGCCCTCGACCGCGAGTCGGCCTACGAGAAGCTCCAGGCGCGGCTGGCGGCGGCGCCCACGCCGGAGCAGGAGCCGGCGCCGTCGGTGCCCGCTCCTGCTCCTGCGCCCGCCCCCCGACGGACGGAGAAGTCGCAGGAGTCCGTGGTGGAGCAGGTCGTGGAGTCCCCGATGTTCAAGTCGGTCCTGCGGTCGGCGGGCACGGTGATCGGCCGGGAGATCACCCGGAGCCTCTTCGGCACCGCCCGGCGCCGCCGCTGACGTCGCGCCCGGCGTTATTCCTGGGTCGGCCGGCTGCGGGGGGACGGCAAAGCGCACGCCGCTCACCTGATGCGCACCGTCCTGGGCCTCGAGGTCGTCGAGGGACGTCAGGCATGCCGCTGGCCCGGCCGTCGCGGGCCGGGTGCGGGGCGGAGGCCTCAGGTGTGCCAGGTGGACCCCGGTCGCCGTGACGGTCGCGGTCCAGCCGCTTTGGTGCACGATCGTGTGGTGCCGCCCGCAGAGCAGGGCCGCGTTGCCGACGTCGGTGGCCCCGCCGTTGGCCCAGTGGATGACGTGGTGCCCGTCGCACCACCA
>NZ_JBTCWL010000004.1:0-95015 GCF_054325275.1 Oryzihumus sp. | reverse complement strand
CCCCCCCCCCCGTCGACGGTGTGCCCGGCCGGCCGGGCGAGCCGGACCGGCCGGTGGTGGGTCAGGCCGCGTGGACTGCGACCGGGGCCTCGGCTCCGTCGGCCGCGAGCCGCTGGTGCTTGATGTTGAGGCCGATCACGGTGATGACGGCGCCGCCGAGGATCATGCAGGCCGCGACGACGAAGGCCCGGGTCGAGCCGTAGGTCTGCGCCGCCAGTGCGATCTCGTGCCTGGCCTGGGCCATGGCCTCCGGGGACGGCTGCTGGCCGGTGCCCCCCTTGGCCTTCATGGCCGCGGCGAGCTCGAGCGCCCGCTGCGTGCCGTTGGAGGCCGCGACCGTCGCCAGCGTCGCCAGCCCCAGCGTGCCACCGACCTGCTGCATGGTGTTCAGCACCGCCGAGCCCACGCCCGAGTCCTTCTTGGCCACGCCGGCCACGGCGGTCAGCGTCAGCGGCACGAAGGTCAGGCCCATGCCGAACGACAGCATGAGGATGAACGGCAGCAGCCCGGTGACGTAGTCGCTGGTGACGGTCAGGTGGGAGAAGCCCCACATGCCGCCTGCGGCCAGCAACGTGCCGGCGCCGGCGATCCAGCGCGGGTCGACCCGGTTGATCAGGCGCGAGGCGATCTGCGCGGCAATGACCACGCCGAAGCTGAACGGCAGGAACGCGAAGCCGGTCTTGACCGGGGAGTAGCCGAGCACCTGCTGGATGAACAGGCCGAGGAAGTAGAACATCGAGAACATCGCGGCACCGACGACGAGCATGACCGTGAAGCTCACGCCACGGGTGCGGTCGGCGAGGATGCGGAACGGCAGCAACGGGTGCTCCGCGCGCCGCTCGATGACCACGAACGCGGCCAGGAGGGCCAGGCCGACGACGATCGGCCCGACGGTCAGGGCGTCGCCCCAGTGGTGCGGGGGAGCGGCGTGGGTCAGGCCGTAGACCAGGGAGCCCAGGCCGAGGGTGCCGGTGAGCGCGCCGGGGATGTCGAAGGCTCCGTGCTGACGCGGGGACTCGCCGAGGAACCGCGGGGCAAGCAGGGCCACCACGATGCCGATCGGCACGTTGACGAAGAAGGTCCAGCGCCAGGAGGACTCGGTGAGCACGCCACCGAGGATGAGCCCGACGGCGGCGCCGGCCCCCGACATCGCGGCGTAGACCGCGAACGCCCGGTTGCGCGGCGGGCCGGCGGGGAAGGTGGTGGTGATCAGCGCCAGTGCCGTGGGTGAGGCGATGGCCGCGCCGAGGCCCTGCAGGGCGCGCGAGGCCAGCAGCATCGCCTCGTTCTGGGCGAGGCCACCGAACAGCGAGGCCGCGGCGAAGATCAGCACGCCGATGACGAACATCCGGCGGCGCCCGAGCAGGTCGCCCAGGCGACCGCCGAGCAGCAGCAGCCCACCGAAGGCCAGGGTGTAGGCGTTGACCACCCAGGACAGGTTGCTCGCGGTGAAGCCGAGGTCGGTCTGGATGTGGGGGAGTGCGATGTTCACGATCGTGCCGTCGAGCACGACCATGAGCTGCGCGGCGCTGATGATCGTCAGCGCGAGGCCGAGGTGCCGGTGACCGTGGTCCCCGGCGGCAGCCTGGCCTGGGGTGACCGCCTCCGCGGTCGTGTTGCTGGACATCTCGTGTCCGGTCCCTTCGTGAAAGTGGAAGTGGTTCAGCATCCCGCCGTGGTCTGACAGACCGCGGCCGGGAGGTCAGTGGTCGGCGAGGGTGGCCCGGCAGGCGGGCAGCACCACCTCGTCGACGATGCGGGCCACGTGGTCGCGGGTGACGCACGTGCCGAAGACGAACATCTCGTGGGTGCCCATCGAGGGCAGGATCCGCGCCAGGAAGCCCAGGTCGGCGTCGGGACCGACCTCGCCGCGCTCGCGGGCCCGCTCGAACGCCACGACGGCGGCGTCGAGCTTGGGCCCGATGAACCGCTCCCGGAAGGCGCGGCCCAGGTCAGGGTCGCGGTGCAGGGCCGGCACGAGCGCACCGATGATGCCCACGAGCATCTCGTCGGTCAGGCCGCCCTCCCCGCAGGCCAGCGCGAGCAGGTCCTCACGCAGGCTGCCGGTGTCGACCGGGTGGCGCCCCTCCAGCCGCTTGAGGTGCTTGAGCGTGTCGATGACCAGGTCGGCCTTGCCGGCCCAGCGGCGGTAGAGCGTGGCCTTGCTCGCCTTCACCGCCGCCGCGATGGCGTCGAAGGTGAGCCGGTCGTAGCCCTGCTCGACCAGCAGGCGGGCGGTGGCGTCGAAGATCTCGACCTCGCGCTCGCCCTCGACCCGCGGTCGGGTGGCGGCGGCTTGTGGGGTCATCGGTGGTGCGTCCTTCGGGTCGTGTGCCGGTGGTCGGCCGTGGATGAAACGAAACAGTTTCGTTTCATCCGGCACTGTAGGTCGCCCCTGCGGCCCGCACAACCGCTTTTCACGGGTCTTCCCGGGCGGAATCCCGCCACCACCGTCAGTGTTGAGATGCTTGAGACAGCAACACATCCGAGGCAGCACCGCCACAGTGACGGGACCACACCCGCTGCCACGCTTCCTGACGAAAGGCGAGTCCGTGCAGAACCCGTCCGAGCTCTACCGGTTCGAGACCGACACCGACCCGCGCGACCTGCGCGCGTCCGTGCTCCTGGTCTCGCTCGGCGGCTTCGTCGACGCCGGGCAGACCCAGCGCCTGCTCACCGAGCACGTCCTGGAGTCCCTCGACCACACCGTCGTGGCGTCCTTCGACGTCGACCAGCTGCTCGACTACCGCGGCCGCCGCCCGGCCATGACCTTCGACCGCGACCGCTGGTCCGGCTACGCCGACCCCTCGCTGGTCCTGCACCGGGTCGTCGACGCCGACGGCGTGCCGTTCCTGGTCCTCGCCGGCCCCGAGCCCGACTACCAGTGGGAGCGGGTCATCGAGGCCGTGCGCCAGCTCGTCGTCCACCTCGGGGTGACGCTCACGGTGAGCGTGCACGGCATACCCATGGCCGTCCCGCACACCCGCCCGATCGGCATGACCCCCCACGCCACGGACCCGCGGCTGATCGGCGCCCACGACCCTGTCTTCGGCACCGTCCAGGTGCCCGCGAGCATCACCGCGCTGCTCCAGCTGCGGCTGGGGGAGGCCGGCCACGACGCGCTCGGCTTCGCCGTCCACGTGCCGCATTACCTCGCCCAGTCCGAGTACGCCGACGCCGCGCTCACCGGGCTCAACGCCGTCATCGCCGCGACCGGCCTGGCCATCCCGACCGAGGGCCTCGCGGCGGCGGCCGGCCTCAACCGGGCCGAGATCGCCCAGGAGATCGCCGGCTCGGAGGAGGTGGCCCAGGTCGTCGAGGCGCTCGAGCGCCAGTACGACAGCTTCATCCAGGGCCGCCAGCGCCCGAGCCTGCTCGCGACCGATGTCAGCGAGCTGCCCACCGCCGACGAGATCGGCGCGGAGTTCGAGCAGTTCCTGCGCACCCAGGCCGAGGACGACGAGGACTGAGACCTGGTCAGCAGACAGGTCAGCCCCGGGCGCATCACGCCCGGGGCTGACCTGTGGGTATGCCGGGTGGCTCAGACCCGCGCGTAGCGCGCCCGCGCGAAGCTGTAGACGGCGTAGGCCGCGAAGCCCAGCGAGATGACCGTCAGCAGGCCGGGGCCCATCGGCTGCGCGCGCAGGACGTGCAGGGCGCCGTCGAGGCCGGTCGCCTTGCCGGGGCTCTTCTGGGCGCCGGCGACGACGAAGAGCAGGCCCACGATGACCAGGGCGATGCCCTTGGCGACGTAGCCGATCTGTCCGGCGCGGACCGCGACGGTCCCCGGGTGCTCGACCAGGTCCCGGAGGAACTTCTTCCTGGCGCCCTTGACCACGTGGTAGACGCCGACGCCGACGACGACCAGGCCGACCACCATGACCAGGGTGCGCCCGCCGCTGCGGCTCATGAGCGAGGCGGTGAAGTCGACGGTCTGCTGCTTGCCGCTCTTGCCCACCTGGCCGCGGGCGAAGGCGAAGCTGGTCCACGCGAGCGCGGCATAGACGACAGCCTTGGCCAGCGCCTTGGCCCGCTCACCCCACTTGCGGGCGCCGGCGCCGTGGTAGCCGCCCACGGCCTCGGTG
This sequence comes from Oryzihumus sp., assembly GCF_054325275.1. Taxonomy (NCBI): domain Bacteria; kingdom Bacillati; phylum Actinomycetota; class Actinomycetes; order Micrococcales; family Intrasporangiaceae; genus Oryzihumus; species Oryzihumus sp. Next base: position 90,930 of record NZ_JBTCWL010000004.1, on the reverse strand, counting down.
ACCTGCCACAGGGCCAGGCCGAGGAAGCCGACGACCGCCACCCACAGCGTCAGCTTGCCGACGCCGTTGCCGGCCAGCGACTGCAGCGCACCCGACTGGTCGGCGGACTGCGCGGTGCTGGACCAGGCCAGCTGCAGGCCGATCCAGGCGATCAGCAGGTGCATGACCCCGCTGACCGCGTAGCCGACCCGGGCCATGCCCTCCACCACCGGGTGGTCGCCGGCCTCACGGGCGGCCAGCTTGACGTCCCTCATCTCCACGGGGTCTCTCCTCCTGCTGTGCCGGACGCCGGACGGTCATGCCTTGGCGTCGGACCACCGGGCAATGACGCTGGTGTCCGCGACGAACTGTACGGCCGATGAGCCGGTCCACCGTCGTGCGCTTGCAGTGAGCACCTCGTCCACCAGATGGGCGACCTGACCGGCCTTCTCCTGCGGCACGTGCAGGAGCACCTCGTCGTGCAGGCAGAGCACCACCTCGGCGCCGAGGTCGCGCACGGCCAGCCGCAGCGTCGCGACCCACGCCTTGAACAGCTCGGCCGCAGCCCCCTGGATGACCGCGTTGCGGGCGAAGCGCCCCCGCGCCGCGGTGGCGGCGCCGACCGCCGAGGCGGGCAGGTCCGGTGGCAGCTGCCACATCGGCACCCGCCGACCCCCGAAGGTGCGCACCGCGCGCCCGGCCAGCCCCTCGGCATACGCGCGCTCGAGGTAGGCCATGGCCACGGGGTAGGCGCGCTGGAGGTCCTTGAGCGCCTCGCCGGCAGCGCCGCTGGTCTGGCCGTACATCGCGGCCAGGACCGCCACCTTGGCCACGGCGCGCTCGACGCCGAGCGCCTGGGCCACCGGGGCGTAGAGGTCGGCGGCCCGGGTGGCCTCGGCGAACGCCCGGTCGCCGGAGACCGCGGCCAGCACGCGCGGCTCGATCTGCCCCAGGTCGGCCCGGACCAGCACGTGCCCGGGGTGGGCCGCCACGGCCGGCCGCAGCGGGGTGGGCAGGTTGTGCAGGCCGTTCTGCGCGGTCATCCGTCCGGCCGCGCCGTCGCAGGCGGTCCACCCGCCGCGCAGCCGGTCGTCCGGCCCGACGTGGGTGTCCAGCCACGTCCAGCCGTAGGTCGTGGCGATCCGCTCGGCCTTGCGCCAGGCCAGCAGCGCGTCGACCAGGGGGTGCACGCCGCGGTAGGGCTCCAGCCGCCAGGCGCGCGTGTCGGGCACGACCACGCCCACCGAGGCGAGCAGCTCGCGCACCTGCACGGGGTTGCGCAGGTCGGTGGACTCCCGGCCGGGGGCGTGGGCCAGGACCACGGCGTCGCGCTCGCGCCGCAGCTGGCGGGCGTGCTCCTCGGAGCGGGGGCGCTCGCCCGCGGCCGCGGTGATGAGCTCCTCGACGCGGGCCCGGTCCAGGGGCAGCCCGTCGAGCTCGAGCTCGACGCACAGCAGTGCCGCGGCGGACTCCGAGGTGGCCGTGCCCACCGGGCGGGGGCCGCCCTGTGCCAGCAGCTCCCGCTGGCGCGAGGAGGTCTGCAGTGCCGCCCGTGCCAGCGACAGCGCCCGTTCCGGGCAGGTGAGCCAGCCGGGCTCGAGGGCCTCCGGTCGCAGGTAGCCGTCGGGGCGCACCGCCGAATCGGGGTCTGCGGCATCGTCGGTGGCGACGAGGTCGAACAGGTCGCCGCCGGCCGGGCGGGGGAGGGCCTCGACGTCCAGCCCAGCGGCGACCGCCCAGGCCCGGTCCGCTCCGGCCGCCCAGCCCCCGGCCAGCACGCGGTGGGCCTCGGCGACGTCCCAGCACCGCTGCGGCCGTATGCCGTGTGCCACCAGGGCGCGGCCGTCGCCGCCGGCCGCCCACCAGGTCCACCGCGGGTGGCGCTCGGCCTCGAGCGCGGCCACCCGGTCGCGCACCTGCTCGGGGCTGCCGCTCAGCTCGACCCCGTCGCCGGACAGGGCCGCCACGTCGGGACCGAACACGACGGCGACGTGCCCCGGGGCGTCGGCACGTTGGCCTGGGGCGGGAACAGAGCTCACCCTTCCATCCAACATCAGGCCAATGACAGTCAAATCTTGGTCAAGAGGTCTAGCCGCAAATCGGGACAAAGTGCCACGCTGCGCCGGGCCTTCACGAGAGGGCACCTCGCTGCGTCGCTTGGAGCGTCCTGCATGACCTCGCACTACGAGTCCCGCCCCGGCTTCTTCCGCCGTCACCGCCTCGGTGAGGCCCTCCTCGCCCTGACCCTCGGCGCCAGCACCCTCGGCGGCCTGGCCCTGGCCGCGCCCGCGGCCGCGGACGGTCCCGGGTCGGGCACCCCGTGGGTCGTCACGGTCGGCGACAGCTACATCTCCGGCGAGGCGGGCCGGTGGGCGGGCAGCTCCAACAACAGCGAGACGCCGGCCGACGCGCTCGGCTCCACGGCCTACTTCGACAACGCCAGCAACACCGCCGAGCAGATCCCCCGGTGCCACCGCAGCAAGGCCGACGAGGCCTACATCGGTGGTGGGGTCAACGGCATGGACCTGGCCTGCTCCGGCGCGCGCACGACGACGTTCACCGACAGTGACGGCTACTTCAAGCCGGGTCTGGACTTCGCCGACAACGGGGCCGGCCAGCAGGGCCAGGCCAGGATGCTGCAGACCTTCGCCACCGGCCACAACGTCAAGATGGTGGTCGTCGGCATCGGCGGCAACGACTTCAACTTCGGCTCGATCGTGCAGCAGTGCGTGCAGGACTTCCTGGCCTCCCCGTCCTGGGCGCCGGACTACTGCAACGACGACTCCTCCGTGACCTCGAACTTCACCTCCGCCAACGTCAGCGCGATCCAGTCGCGGATCGTCACCGGGCTGCAGAACGTGCGCACCGGGATGCGCAACGCCGGCTACGCCGACGGCTCCTGGACCATGCTGGTGCAGACCTACCCCTCGCCGATCCCGCCGTCCTCGGCCTTCCGCTACTCCCAGACCGGCTACACCCGCCAGTCCACCGGCGGCTGCGGCTTCTGGAACAAGGACGCCGACTGGGCCAACACCTCGGCCCTCGCCACCATCAACGCCACGGTGCGCAACGCGGTCGCCGCCTCCGGCGTCACCGGGGTGCGCACCCTCGAGCTGGCCCCGGCGCTCAACGGCCGCCGGCTGTGCGAGAACACCGTGGGACTGTACGAGGAGAAGGGCCTGTCCTCCTGGACCCAGCCCGGTGCGGTCGACCAGACCGAGTGGGTCAACCAGATCCGCACCGTCTCCACCGCGGGCAGCGACTACTACATCCAGGAGAGCCTGCACCCCAACTACTGGGCCCAGATGGCGCTGCGCAGCTGCGTGCGACAGGCTTACAACGCCGGTATGCCGCGCGGCGGCACCTGCTCCATCGCCGGCACGGGCCTGGTGGCCGGTGAGCCACGGATGACCCTGCAGTAGCAGCCCCCTCGGGGGAGGGCTGCGTCCCGGGAGCGCGTCTCGACAAAGGGGTGTGGCATGTCTGAGCAGATCCAGGACCGGGCGCTCGTGGCCGGTCAGCGGCGCCGGGCGGTGCTGGCCAGCACTGTCGGCACGACCGTGGAGTGGTACGACTTCTTCCTCTACGGCACGACGGCGGCGCTGGTGTTCCCGTCGGTGTTCTTCCCCGACAGCTCGACCTACGCCGGGGTCCTGGCGGCGTTCAGCACCCAGTTCGTCGGCTTCGCCGCCCGCCCGATCGGGGCGGCGATCTTCGGCCACTTCGGTGACCGGGTGGGGCGCAAGGCCACCCTCGTCACGACGCTGATGCTCATGGGGGTCGCCACCTTCCTCATCGGCGTCCTGCCCAGCCACGCCCGCATCGGCCTGGCCGCCCCGGTCATCCTCACCCTGCTGCGGATCGTCCAGGGCATCGGCGTGGGCGGCGAGTGGGGCGGCTCGGTGCTGATGTCCATGGAGTGGGGTGCCAGGGGTCGACGCGGCCTGATGGCCAGCTGGCCGCAGCTCGGTGTGCCGATCGGGCTGCTGCTGTCCACTGGCATGGTCAAGCTGATGACCTCGGTGACCGGGGACAGCTTCGAGACCTGGGGCTGGCGGGTGCCGTTCCTCGTCAGCATCGTGCTGGTCGGCATCGGGCTCTACGTGCGGCTCCGGGTGCTGGAGAGCCCCGAGTTCGCCCAGGTCCAGCGCAGCGAGGACGTCGTGCGCCAGCCGGCCTGGGAGGCGATCAGGCGGCACCCCCGCGCGATCCTCGCCTCGGCGTTCGTGCGGATGTCGGAGCAGGCGCCGTTCTACCTGTTCATCACCTTCGTGCTGACCTACGGCACCAAGGAGCTCGCGCTGGACAAGGGTGACCTGCTCAACGACAGCCTGCTCGCCGCGGGGCTCGGTCTGGTCAGCGTGCCGTTCTTCGGGCACCTCTCCGACCGCCTGGGGCGCAAGCGCGTCTACGGCGCCGGCATCGTCTGCACGGCGCTGTTCGCCTTCCCCTACTTCGGCCTGCTCAACACCCGATCCGCTGGCCTGGTGCTGCTGGCCATCGTGGTCTCACTGGTGGTCCACGACATGCAGTACGGCCCGCAGGCGGCGCTGATCGCCGAGAGCTTCGGCACCAACGTCCGCTACAGCGGTGCGGGGATCGGCTACCAGCTCGCCTCGGTCGTGGCCGGGGGCCCGGCGCCGCTCATCGCGGCCGCGATCCTGTCCTCGACGAAGTCCAGCACGGGGATCAGCTGGTACATCGTGGGCTGCTGCGTGGTCTCCCTCGGCGCGCTGGCCCTCATGCCGCGTCGGCGGCACGAGGACCAGCAGCAGGCGCGCGAGGGTCAGGCGGCGGACTTCAGCCGCACCTGACGCTTGATCCGGCTGAGCATGGCGACCATGCCCCGCAGCCGCAGCGGGGACACGGCCTCGGTCAGGCCGAAGCGGTAGGGCGCGTCGTCGGGGACGGCGAGCACCTCCGGGACGGTCAGGCCGTCGAGGCCCTCGTGCAGGATGCCGGCGAAGCCACGGGTGGTCGGGGCCTCGGCGGGTGCCTGGAAGAACAGGTGCACCCGCCGGTCCCCGGCTGACCCGTCCACGGCGTCGTCGAGCTCGACGACGAGGAACAACGGCGACTGGCACTCGTCGACCTGCTCGAGCTTCTCCGGGTGCCCGACGTAGCGCTCGGGCAGGTCGGGCAGGCCGTCGCTGAACTCCAGCAGGAGCTCGAGCCGGTCGCGGACGGGGACCGAGGAGAAGTCCTCGGCGATCTCGGCCAGGGCCGTGGGCAGGGCGGCGCGGTCGGTGTCGGTGCTCACGCTCACAGTGTGCGTCAGCCCCGCGTCACTTCTCGACGGGCACGCGCACCGCGTTGCCCCACTCGGTCCAGGACCCGTCGTAGTTGCGGACCTTCTCGAAGCCGAGCAGGTGGGTCAGCACGAACCACGTGTGCGAGGAGCGCTCGCCGATGCGGCAGTAGGCCACCACGTCGTCGGTGGGCTTCAGGCCCTGCTCCTTCAGGTAGATCGCCTCGAGGTCGGCGCGGTTCTTGAACGTGCCGTCCTCGGCCGCGGCCCGGGCCCACGGCACCGACTTCGCGCCGGGGATGTGGCCGCCGCGGACCGCGCCCTCCTGCGGGTAGTCGGGCATGTGCAGCAGCTCGCCGGAGTACTCCCCGGGGGAGCGCACGTCGACCAGCGGCTGGCCCAGGTGGGCGAGGACCTCGTCCTTGAAGGCCCGGATGACGCTGTCGTCGCGCTCGATGACGGGGTAGTCGACCGGGGCGGGCGTCGGCACGTCGCGGGTCAGCTCGCGGCCCTCGGCGATCCACTTGGCGCGGCCGCCGTCGAGCAGGCGCACGTCCTCGTGGCCGAACAGGGAGAACACCCACAGGGCGTAGGCGGCCCACCAGTTGTTCTTGTCGCCGTAGATGACCACGGTGGTGTCGCGGCCGATGCCCCGCTGGCCCAGGACCTCGGCGAAGCGGGCACCGTCGACGTAGTCGCGGGTCAGCGGGTCGTTGAGGTCGTTGTGCCAGTCCACCTTGACCGACCCCGGGATGTGGCCGGTGTCGTAGAGGAGGACGTCCTCGTCGGACTCCACGACGACGAGGCCATCCTGCCCGAGGTGGTCGGCGAGCCACTGCGTGGACACGAGCCGCTCGGGGTGGGCGTATTCCTTGAACTGCGGGTTGTCGTCGATGGGCAGAGCCATGACAGGCACCTCCGGGATGTCGGTGGGCGGACAGGTCGACGCGGGAGGGGGAGCCCCTCGGCCCTCATCGTGTCAGGGCAGAGCAAGCCTTCCGGAGGATGGTTCGGATTATGGACAGCATAACGCTGAGTTATGGTGAAGCGAAGGCCTCGACCGCCTCGATGACGTCGGCCTCGGCCGGTGACTTGTCCGGCCGGTGCCGCACCACGCGGGCGAAGCGCAGGGCCAGCCCGGCGGGGTAGCGGCTCGAGGCCTGCACCCCGTCGAAGGCGATCTCGACGACCACCTCGGGGCGCAGCCGCACGACGTAGCCGTCGGTGGGTCCATCGGCGTGGCGGGGGAGGACCTCGGTCTGCCATCGCAGCATCTCGTCGGTGAGCCCCTTGAACGTCTTGCCCAGCATGACGAAGCCCCCGGGCGGGCCGAACCGGCCGTGCGGGTCGCGGGCGCCGAGGTGCAGGTTGCTCAGCCACCCCGACCGGCGGCCCGAGCCGCGCTCGACCGCCAGGATCACCAGGTCGAGGGTGTGCACCGGCTTGACCTTGACCCAGCCCGAGCCGCGCCGGCCCATGTCGTAGGTCGCCGTGTCGGCCTTGACCACCACGCCCTCGTGCCCGCGGGCCAGCGCGTCGTCGGCAAACGCCCGGGCCGCGGCCACCTGGGCCGGGTCGCCCGGGTCGGGCACGGCCAGGCGCGGGGTGAGCAGCCCGCCCGGGACGGCCTGCTCGAGCGCCGCGCGGCGCACGTCGCCGGGCTCGTCGATGAGGTCCTGCCCCTGCAGGTGCAGGACGTCGAACAGGTATGCCGTGAGCGGGGTGGTCCGCCGGCCCGCCTCGGGGTCCACCCGGCTGGCGGTGCGGCCCCCGGTCTCCTGGAACGGCCGCGGCCGGCCGTCGGGACGCAGCGCGATGAGCTCACCGTCGAGGATGGCCCGGTCCAGCGGGAGGGCGGCCACGGCCTCGACCACCTCCGGCACCCGGTCGGTGATGTCCTCCAGCGACCGGGTCAGCACCCGCACGTCGGAGCCGTCGCGGTGCAGCTGGGCGCGGATGCCGTCGAGCTTCCACTCCACGCCCGCGGGGCCGGTGCGCTCCAGGGCGGCACCAAGGTCCTTGCCCGAGGCCGCCAGCATCGGCCCGACGCCCTGCCCGACGGTGAGGCTGAACCCGGCCAGGGCCGCGGGTCCCCGGATCAGGGCGGCCTCGGCCACGGCGGCGAGGCTGCCGCTCACCGTCACCGCGCGCCGGACCTCCGTCTCGGGCGCGCCCGCCGCCCGGGCGGTCGCCGCGAGCACGAGCGACTCCCCGGCGCCCTGGCGCAGCCCTTCGCGCAGCACGCCGACGAGGAACACCTGCTCGGCCGCGGTGAGCCGGCCGAGCAGCGCGGCCACCAGCTGTGCCCGCGCCGTAGCCGAGCCCGGTCCGGAGAGCTCGCTGGCCCGTTGCATGGCGGCGTCGAGCTCGCCGACCGTGACCGTGGCCACCGGTGCGGCCTCCGGCAGGTCGCGCCAGCCGGCGAGCTCGATGCCGGTGCGCCGCTGGCGCAGCTGACCGGAGACCAGGCGCGCCACCACGGCCACGTCGGGTGCAGGGGTGCGGCCCAGCAGGTCGGCCAGAAGCCCCACCTTGGCGTTGCGCGACGCCGTGGCGGCCACGGCGGCGGACGTGGCGACCACCTCGGCGAGCAGCATGAGCCCATGCTGGCAGGATGGTCCGACAGTCGACGTGAGGAGACCAAGTGGGCATCTTCGACAGGGACAGCAGCATCGGCACCGCCGGAGGCGAGGTGGTCCTGCCGGCCGGGACGCCCGAGCCGGTGGTGGACGAGCACGCCCTCGGCAGCACCGCGGCACGGATGGTCGAGCGGCTGCTCGACGTCGGGATCGACGGCAAGGGTCCGTTCGACTCGGCCCAGAAGGTCGCCGACGTCGCCCTGACCGACCACGCCGACGTCGAGGGTGCCGTGGACGCGATCGTGCGCCTGCACCTGAAGATGGGCGCGGCCGGCGGCTTCGTCACCAGCCTCGGTGGTTTCGTCACGCTCCCGGTCGCCCTGCCGGCCAACGTGCTCGAGTTCTACCTCGTCGCGACGCGCATGGTCGCCGGGATCGCCTCCGCCCGGGGCTACGACATCCGCCAGCCCGAGGTCCGGTCGGCGGTCCTGCTGGCGCTCGTCGGCGCCGACGCCGACGACCTGCTGTCCAAGGCCGGCCTGACCAAGACCGGGCGCCTGGCCAACCTGGCCGCGCAGCAGCTGCCGGGCCCGGCCCTGATGGTGGTCAACAAGGCGGTCGGCTTCCGGCTGCTGACCCAGGTGGGCAAGAAGACCCTGACCCGCTTCGGCAAGGCGGTGCCACTCGTCGGCGGCGTCGTCGGCGCCGGCCTGGACACCTACCTGCTCAAGCGGATCGCCGACCACTCCCGCCACGAGTTCCCGCGCCGGTCCCGCCAGCTGGGCTCCTGAGCCGCCGCGAGAGGTGGTGCCGGAACCGCCGCCCGCAGCCACTCGTCATACCGGCACCGTCCCCCCACCGGCGGGCCAGCACCGCGCCCGCAGAGGAGAGTCCCCGTGAGCACCGCCACCGCCCTGCGCTGGGGCGCCTTCCGCAGCATCGCCCGCGCCCTGCGCGCCGTCACCCGCCCCGGGAGCCCGGGGATGGGCGCGCGGCTGTCCAGCCTGCCGCGGCTGGTCCGCGCCACCGCTCGCGGCGAGTATGCCGGGACGAGCCTGGGTCGCCTGGCGCTCCTGGTCGGGGCGGTCGCCTACGTCGTGTCACCGATCGACCTCGCGCCGGAGGCGTTGCTCGGCCTGTTCGGCCTGGCCGACGACGCCGTCGTCGTGTCCTGGATCGCGACCACCGTGGTCAACGAGACCGAGGTGTTCCTCGCGTGGGAGGAGCAGCGCCGCCGGACGGTGCCGGGGGACGTCGTCGGCTGACCCGCCGGGGTCGTGGCGCCGTCGGCGTTGTCCACAAGCCCTCCGCCGTTCGTCCCACCGTCCACAGGCGCGCGGCAGCGCCTGTCGGTGCCGGGCGGTCGCCCGCACGCTCGGGTCATGACGACGACACTCCACCTCCGGGGGCCGGCCGACGTGCTGGCCGTCCTGCCCTACCAGCTCGGCTACCACCCGCGTGACAGCGTCCTGGTGGTCAGCCTCCACGGCCGCCGCATGGGTCTGGTGCAGCGGCTTGACCTTCCGCCGCACGAGCACCTCGACCAGGCGGTCGCGGCCATGACAGGGCCGCTGGCCGCGGACGGGCCCGAGTCGGCCCTGCTGGTCGGCTACGAGGACGCCGAGGGGGCGTCCTCGCCGATGCTCGACGCGCTCGACGACGCCTGTGACGAGATGGGGCTGCCGGTGGCGGACCGTCTCGTGGTGCGGGAGGGGCGCTGGTTCGCCCTCGACTGCACCAGCGAGGCGTGCTGCCCCACGGCGGGCACGCTGCTGCAGCCCGGCCACGAGGTGCCGGCGGTGGCCGACTTCGTGGGCATGGAGGTGGCGCCGCTGGTCGACCGGGAGGCCCTCGTGGCCAGCCTGCAGCCGGGGTCCCACCCGCTGCTGACCCGCGCGGTGCGGGCCTGCGCGCAGGAGTGGCTCCAGGTGGTGTCGGACGGCCACGACGAGCACCAACCCGACCTGGAGAAGCAGCGAGCGCGGGCGCTGGCCGTGTGGGCCGAGCTGCTGCGTGAGGACGACGCGGCCCCGGCGGTCACCGACCTGCCGCCGGGCGACCTCGCCCTGGCCGCGTGCTCGCTGGTCGACGTGCACCTGCGTGACGCGCTGGTCGCCTGGCTGTGTCCCGGCACCCTCGAGCTGGACCTGGTCGACCCGGGCCTGCGTGAGCAGCTGCGCCGCTTCCTTCCCGTGCGTGGCTGGGGGCGTGGGGAGCCGGACGTCGCCGAGGTCACCGCACAGCGCCGGGTCGAGGCCAGGCTGGTGGCCCTGTGCGGGGTCCTTCCCGACGAGTGGGCGGTCGCGGCCCTCACGGTGCTGGCCAACCTCGCCTGGTGGCGCGGCGACGGCGCGCTCACCCGAGTCGCGCTGGACCGGGCGCTGGCGGTCGACCCCGGCTACCGGCTTGCCGCGTTGCTGGAGCGCATGGTCGACCTCGCGATCCGTCCCGACCGCGCCTCCGCCTGAGCCGTGTGGCCCTTGGGCAGGGGGGTCCAGCACGCGGACGGTCGGTCGGGTCGGTGGGGCGTCGGGCGTACAGTTGCGGGCAGGTCATGAGCTCCAGCGCGTAGCCCCGGCTTGCTGGACGGCAACCCTCCACCGCGGTGGGGTGCCCCGGGTGATGACCGGGCCACCTGGACCACAGGTGGCAAGCGCGGGCCCGGCCGGGCCCTGACGACCTCCCAGGGAGCCGCCGTGACCGTGATCTCCGACCCGCTGCGTGCCACGACCGGCCCCGGCCGTCGGCAACTCGCCGTCGGTGGCCTGGCCCTCGAGGTCGGCGGCTCGCTGCCGGAGGTGCGGGTGGCCTATGAGACGTGGGGCCGGCTCAACGCCGCCCGCGACAACGCCATCCTCGTCGAGCACGCCCTCACCGGGGACAGCCACGTCGCCGGACCGGCCGGCGCGGGCCACCCCACGCCGGGCTGGTGGGACGGGCTGATCGGTCCCGGCCGGCCGCTGGACACCAACCGTTTCCTCGTCGTCGCCAGCAACGTCCTCGGCGGGTGCCAGGGCACCACCGGCCCGGCCAGCAGCGACCCCGACGGGCGCCCCTGGGGCAGCCGCTTCCCCTATGTCACCGTCCGCGACCAGGTCGAGGTGGAGGCCCGCCTGGCCGACGCGCTCGGCGTCGAGCGCTGGGCGGCCGTCCTCGGCGGGTCCATGGGCGGCATGCGGGCGCTGGAGTGGGCGGTCACCCACCCCGACCGGGTGGAGGCCTGCATCGTGCTGGCCAGCGGTGCCTACGCCACCGCCGAGCAGATCGCCTGGTGCCAGCCGCAGCTGCTGGCCATCCGGCAGGACCCGCACTTCCGGGGCGGGGACTACTACGGCCACCCGGTCGGCCCGGACGCCGGGCTGGGCCTGGCGCGCCGGATCGCGCACGTGACCTACCGCAGCGAGCACGAGCTGGCCGAGCGCTTCGGGCGCCACCCGCAGGGGGAGGAGCAGCCGCTCGGCGGCGGGGGGCGGTTCGCGGTCGAGAGCTACCTGGACCACCACGCGGACAAGCTGGCCCGGCGTTTCGACGCCAACTCCTACCTCGTGCTCACCGAGGCCATGAACTCCCATGACGTGGGCCGCGGCCGCGGCGGTTGGAAGGCCGCCCTGGAGCGGGTGACCGCCCGGCTCACGGTCGCCTGCGTCGACTCCGACCGGCTCTACCCGCCTCGGCTGTCCGACGAGATCGCGACCGCGCCGGCCGCCGTCGGCCCCGCGCACCGGGTTCGCTCGGACTACGGCCACGACGGTTTCCTCATCGAGATCGGGCAGGTCGGACAGATCCTGCGCGAGGCCCTCGGCGAGGCGTCACCGTCCTCACGACGCGCCCGCTGATATCCGGTACGGTCGCCGCACGGAGCAGCACGCGCTGCGCGACTGGACGAGGAGGTTCAGGTGGCCGTCGTTGTGGGCTACGTGCCGACGAAGGAGGGGCGAGCGGCGTTACGCCGTGCCGCCGAGGAGTGCCTGCTGCGGCGCACCCGGCTGATCGTCATCAACTCCAACCGCGGCGGCAAGGACCTGGACGCCGACGAGGCGACCCGGTTCGACGAGGAGCTGCGCGGGGTCCAGGCCCAGCTCGACGACGTCGGGGTCGAGCACGAGGTGCGCCAGCTGGTGCGCGGCAACGAGCCCGCCGAGGACCTGATCGCCGCGGCCGAGGAGGTCGAGGCCGACTTCATCGTGATCGGCCTGCGCCGGCGCACGCCGGTCGGCAAGCTCATCCTCGGCTCCAACGCCCAGCGCATCCTGCTGGATGCCCCGTGTCCGGTCCTGGCGGTCAAGGCCCCGACCGAGGGCTGAGGGGCGCGGCGGCGCGGCTCGCCACGGGTTGCGCACCGCGAGGGGCGGGAAGGATCGGGCCGCCTCGAGCGTTGTTGCAGGTCGGAGGCGGTGTGCAACGTTGTGGTGGCGCGGATTTCGGGCACTCGGGGCGCGGGCATGACCTCCGACGTTTTACAATGTTCATCTGCACGACCGGAGATGCCGCCGCCGATCCGGTCACCACGAACTTCCCGCAACGTCCTCGGTCTCCGTCGGCACCGCTTTCGGAGCTGATCTGACCTGCGGTGCACCAGAGTCGCGACGAAAGGTAGTCGGTGTCGCCTGTGTCGAACGCCCACCCCGTCCCGTCGGCGGAGCGCCCTGCGCGCCCGCTGCCGGCTGAGTTCTCCCACCCCGCCCTCCAGGAGCTCCTGGCGGTCGGCAACGCCCACGGCTCGGTCGACAGCAGCCAGCTGCGCGACGCCCTCCTCGGTGCCGAGGTGGAGCCCAAGCGGATGAAGGCCGTCCTGCGCTCGCTGGAGGAGCAGGGGATCAGCGTCACCCTCGACACCGCCACTGCGCACCGTGCGGTTGCCGCCACCTCGGCCCGCCGCACCACCACGGCCAAGGCGACGAAGAAGGCCCCCGCCAAGAAGGCTGCCGGCGCCACGAAGACCGCTGCCAAGCCCGCGGCCACCAAGACGGCGGCGAAGGCGGCGACGCCCAAGGCCGCGGCTGCTGCCGCCGCCGCGCCGGCCAAGAAGGCGGCCGCGAAGAAGGCCACCACCAAGAAGGCCGCGGCCAAGAAGGCCGGCGCCGAGACCGCTGCCGAGGGGGTCGAGGAGGCCGTCGACGTCGACGAGGAGCCGACCGACGTCGACGAGAGCGAGCTCGAGGACGTCGCCGTCGAGGACGAGCCCGAGGCGGTCGTCGAGGAGGGAGCCGAGGACGCCGAGGCCCCGGCCAAGGCGGAGACGGAGGAGGAGTCCGAGGAGGCCGGCTTCGTCATCCGCGACGACGACGAGGAGGACGCCCCGGCCCAGCAGGTCGTCACCGCCGGTGCGACCGCGGACCCGGTCAAGGACTACCTCAAGCAGATCGGCAAGGTCGCCCTGCTCAACGCCGAGCAGGAGGTCGAGCTGGCCAAGCGCATCGAGGCCGGCCTGTTCGCCGAGGAGAAGCTCAACTCCGGCGACAAGATCGACATGAAGCTCAAGCGTGAGCTGTGGTGGATCGCCCAGGACGGCAAGAAGGCCAAGAACCACCTGCTCGAGGCCAACCTGCGTCTGGTCGTCTCCCTGGCCAAGCGCTACACCGGTCGCGGCATGCTCTTCCTGGACCTGATCCAGGAGGGCAACCTCGGCCTGATCCGCGCGGTCGAGAAGTTCGACTACACCAAGGGCTACAAGTTCTCGACCTACGCGACGTGGTGGATCCGCCAGGCGATCACCCGCGCGATGGCCGACCAGGCCCGCACCATCCGCATCCCGGTGCACATGGTCGAGGTCATCAACAAGCTCGCCCGCGTCCAGCGCCAGATGCTGCAGGACCTCGGCCGCGAACCCACCCCGGAGGAGCTCGCCAAGGAGCTCGACATGACCCCCGAGAAGGTTGTCGAGGTCCAGAAGTACGGCCGCGAGCCCATCTCGCTGCACACCCCGCTCGGCGAGGACGGCGACAGCGAGTTCGGTGACCTCATCGAGGACTCCGAGGCGGTCGTGCCGGCCGACGCGGTGAGCTTCACGCTGCTGCAGGAGCAGCTGCACTCGGTGCTCGACACGCTCTCCGAGCGTGAGGCGGGCGTCGTGTCGATGCGCTTCGGCCTCACCGACGGCCAGCCCAAGACGCTGGACGAGATCGGCAAGGTCTACGGCGTGACCCGCGAGCGGATCCGCCAGATCGAGTCCAAGACGATGTCCAAGCTGCGCCACCCGTCGCGTTCGCAGGTCCTGCGCGACTACCTGGACTGACCCGCAGCCCCACGACAGCGCCCGTCACCCCCGAAGGGGTGGCGGGCGCTTCGTCGTCCTCCGTCGAACGACGGAGGCGCCCGCCCTCGCCGGGCCGTGACAATCGGCGCACGATGCGCTCGACGACGACGGAGGCAGGATGCACGGGGACCGGGGCCTGGCGCCTCCGCACGGTGGGAAGCTGGTCGACCTGGTGGTCGACGAGGGCCGCGCGGCCGAGCTCATGGCGCTGGGGGACCGGTGGCCGTCCTGGGTCCTCACCGAGCGGCAACGCTGCGACCTGGACCTGCTGGCCTGCGGTGCCTTCTCCCCGCTGACCAGCTTCCTCGGCCGGGCCGACCACGCCTCGGTCTGCGAGCGGATGCGCCTCGTCGACGGCACGCTGTGGCCGATCCCGGTGACCCTGGACGTGGACGACCGCACCCGCGACGCGGCCCTGCTGTGGGGGCGCCTGGCCCTGCGCGACGACGACGGCCGTCTGCTCGCGGTGCTCGACGTGCACGAGGCCTGGCGGGTAGACCCGCGCGTGGAGGCCGAGGCGGTGTTCGGCCGGTGCGACCCGGCGCACCCCAGCGTCGACCACCTGCTCTACCGCTCGCACCGGTGGTACCTCGCCGGCCGGCTCGAGGTGCTGCCGTCCGCGACGACCCTCGAGGGGGCGGGGCCGCGGTTCACCCCGGCCGGCCTGCGCGCCCACTTCGACCGGCTCGGCATCACCCGGGTGGTCGCCTTCAACACCCGCAACCCGATGCACCGCGCGCACCAGGAGCTGACCCTGCGGGCGGCGCGGGAGACGGGGGCCCACCTGCTCATCCACCCGGTGGTCGGCCCAACCAAGCCCGGCGACGTCGACGTGGCCACCCGGGTCGCCTGCTACGAGAGCCTGCTGCCTACCTACCGCAGCGGGCAGGCGACGCTGGCCCTGCTGCCGCTGGCCATGCGCATGGGCGGGCCGCGGGAGGCCCTGTGGCACGCGATCATCCGGCAGAACTTCGGCGCCACCCACATGATCGTCGGCCGCGACCACGCCGGACCGGGGCAGGACAGCCTGGGCCGTCCCTTCTATGACCCGTATGCCGCGCAGGAGCTGGTGCGCCGGCACCAGGACGAGCTCGCGGTGTCGATGGTCTCCTTCCCGCAGCTCGGCTACGTCGAGGACACCGACAGCTACGAGCCGGTGGACCAGGTCCCGCCCGGCACGCAGGTCAGCGTCATCTCGGGCACCGAGGTGCGCCGCCGCCTGGCCCGGGGCCAGGCACTGCCGTCCTGGTTCACGCCGCCGGCGGTCGCCTCGGTGCTGCGGCGCCGCTACCCGCCCCTGCCCGAACGCGGCGTGACCGTGGTCCTCGTGGGTGAGCCGGGTGCGGAGACGACCGCCACGGCGGCCGAGCTCGCCTGCCGCCTGCAGGCCCTCGGCCGCAGGGTCCGGCGGATCGGCGACGAGGGCAGCCGCCCGGAGCAGGCGACCCCGACCCCCGCGCCGGTGGCCGACCTGGCCGGGCTGACCGCCCGCGCCGTGGAGTCCACTCGGGCCGGGGACATCGCGTTGTGCACTGTCCACACCGCCGACGCCCCGGCGTTGGAGCGGATGCGGATCGAGGTCGAGGCCTGGGGCGGCTTCTTCCTCGTGCCGGTGGCCCCGGCCGGAACGGCAGGCCGGTCGGGGTCACCGGGTTCAACCGGGGCCGCCCGGGCCAGGGTCGAGGCGCTGCTGGGGCAGCTGCGGGCCCATGGGTTCCTCACCAGTCAGGAGGACCAGGTCAGCGCCTGAGCGGACCGGGGGGAGCACGGCGGGCCCGGGCGATCCCCGGAGCGGGTTGGCGCCCGGCGCGATCGCTCCAGGCGTGTCAGCGCTGGGTGAGGCGCCGGACCAGTGCCGCCACCGCACGGAACGGGCTGCCCAGGGCCCGCGCGGTGCGCCGGCGCAGGCGGCGTACCTCGGCCGTCCCGGCGGAGGGCATGACCACCGCGCGCAGCCGGAGCCAGAGCGGTCGGGTCGGCGCCACGGCCCTCAGGACGCGGTGGGCGTCCTGTCGCACGTCCACGACGGCAGCGCGTGGCGGCGCGTAGCGGGCCCGCTCCAGAGTGCCCAGGACCCGGCCGAGGGCCTGCTCGCCGTCGTGGTCGAGGTAGGCCTCGCGCACGTAGTGGTCATGCAGCTGGCGCGGGGTCTGGCTCGGTGGCGCGGGCATGCCCAGGTCGGCGAGCTGTTCGGTGAGCGCCACCCACTGCGCCTCGACCCGGCCTGCACCGTCGGGAGCCGAGCGCAGCCGCCTCCGACGTGACCACAGCGCTCCTGCCGGGGCGGCGGCCGCTCCGACGAGCCCGAGGAGCACCGCGAGGAGCACCAGCGACCACCCGTGCGGCAGGTGGTCCACCCACGAGGCGCGCGCGCTCCCGCCGGGCAGTGCCGTCTGCGGCGTGGCCACGTCGTTGGCGCGCTCGAGCAGGTCCTGCTTGCGCGTCGAGGAGCTGCTGCCGCTCGCCGTGGTGTCGGTGGGACGCCCCTCGTCGGCGCTGGAGCCCGGCAGGACGGTGGCGTAGATGGGCGCCGCACCGCTGCGGGCGGCCGGTGTCGGCTCGAAGCGCAGCCAGCCGATCCCGTCGAGGTACAGCTCCGGCCAGGCGTGGGCGTCGGCGACCGCGACGGTCCAGATGCCCCGGTCGACGTGGCCGGGCAGGAAGCCGACGGCGATCCGGGCGGGGATGCCCTGCGCGCGCGCCATCATGATCATGGCGGTGGAGAACTGCACGCAGTAGCCCTGGCGCGTGACCAGGAAGTGCGACAGCGGGTCGAGCGGCAGGACGCGCCCGGACTGGTCGGTGACCGGCGGGGCCAGCGTCAGGGAGTAGGTGAACCCGCCGTTGCTGCGCAGGAACTCCTGGATGGCCAGGGCCCTGTCGTAGGCGTTGGTGCGGCCCTTGGTGACCGCGTCGGCGAGGGCGCGCACCCGGGCGGCCGACCGGCTGTCGACCTGCAGGTCGCGGGGGTCGACGACCCGGTTCGTGGTGGCACCGGGCACACCGTCGCGCAGCATGCTGTCGGTGGGCTCGACGTCCCAGTAGGACAGGTCGTAGCCGGAGACCTGGTCGGCGACCAGCACGGACTGGGTGCGGTTGTCCAGGCCCCACCGGGTCCCGCCGAGGTCCGCCCCGGCCAGCGGGTAGGGGGCCGCGAGGTTCGGCGGCTCGAGCAGGTTGCCCAGCACGCTGACCGACTCGCGCCGCTTGGGCACCGACGGGTCGAGCCCGGTCGGCGTCGGCACCGACGGGTCCGCGCTCGTGGCGGTCCGGTCCACGCTGCGCCGCGGCGGCAGCCAGCTGCCGTTGACGTAGGTCGAGCTGACCGTCACCCGCAGTGGCGGGGGCGCGCTCGCGGTGGTCCGGTAGGTCAGGACGGGCCGGGTGCTGCGGTCGGCCAGGTCGCGGGCCAGGTCCAGGCTCTGGCTGAAGCCGACGCTGCCACCGCTGCCGCTGCTGTCGTCGTTGCGGCCCAGTCCCGACAGCAGGAACCGGGTGGGCAGGTGGGGGAGGGCCAGCGGCACGACGAGGGCGGCCGCGATCGCCACCACGCCGAGGGACCGGCCGAGCGTCGCAGTGCCGGCCGCGCCGGTGTCACCCACGGACGACGCCGAGCTGACCGGCGTCAGGGGCGTGGCGCTCGTGGTGCTCCACCGGCGCACGAGCCCGGTGCCCTGGCGGCCGACCATCACCAGCCAGACGACGGCCAGCGCGACGAAGAACGCCGGGTGCAGGGAGGACCCGCTGTTGGCGGAGGAGCCGAGAAAGACGGCCAGCAGGGGCAGGCCGGCCATGGCCGCCGACCGCCGGGTGACCGCGAGGTAGTCCACGACCACGGCGACCACCCCGGCGACCAGCCCGACGAGCAGGGACAGGCCACGTGTGGTGGGTGCCGGAGCGGTGAAGCTCTCGATCGTCCCGCGCGCGTCGACGAGCAGGCTGTTGAACGCCGTCGCCGTCTCGATGCCGGGCAGCCCGTGCCACAGGTGCCCGCGGCCGTAGAGCCAGCCCGCCACGACCGCCGCGGCGACCGTCTGCGCCAGGGCGACCTGCCAGCCGCGCAGCCGGACCGAGCGGGCGGCGACGCCGACCAGAGCCACCACGAGGACCATGGCGACGGCTCCGCGGACCCACTCGCCGGAGTCCAGCAGCGTGGTCACCGGCCAGATGGCGGTGACAGTGGCCAGGGCGGCGAGGGCGGCCTCGCCCGGTCGCGCGTTCACCCGCCGACCCCGATCCGGCTCGATCCGGTCGACACCGCGGCCCAGGCCCGGGCGATCGACTCCCCGGAGCGCACCACCCGCGTGCCCCACCCGGCTGCCCGGGCGACCTCGGCGAGGTCCTCGGCGCGGCTGCCGCCGGTGCTGCCCCCGTGCGCGAAGCTGGCGGAGTCGAGCAGCAGCAGCAGTGCCACCCCGCCCGGCTGGCGCAGGGTCAGCAGCTGGCGCAGCAGCTCCTCGTCGTGGTCGGTGGCGACCGCCACGACCAGGCCGCCGGCCGCGGTCAGGGGGTGCGCGGCGTGCAGCACGTCGTCGAGGGTCGGGCCGGGGTCCGTGGCGGCCAGGGCGAGCGCCTCGAGGGCGGAGTCCACGTCGATGATCTCCGCGGAGCGCCCCTCGGTGACCGACTCGTGGCTGACCAGGTGCACGGCATACCCGTGGCCCGCGAGGTGCACCGCGACGGAGGCGACCGCGCTGACCGCCCACTCGAACGAGCCGGAGGCCCCGGAGCCGCGGTGGCCCGCGGCGCGCGAGTCCAGCACGAGCACGGCCCGGCGCCGTGCGGGCCGGTCCTCCTGGCGGACCATGAGCTCGCCCTGGTGCGCCGTGGCCGGCCAGTGGATGCGGCGCAGGTCGTCGCCGTCGCGGTACTCGCGGATCGCCACGTCGTCCTCGCCGTGCAGCGCCACCATGTGCGGGATGACGCCCTCGGCGCCGATCCCCTCGCCGCCGGCGCGGCCACTGGTCAGCTCCTCGACGCGGGGGAGCACGAGCACCTCGCTGGTGGAGCTCAGGGCCACCGCCCGCGCGGACAGCCCGAACGGGTCCCGGATGCGCAGGGTCAGTGGCCCGAGGCGGTGCCGCCCGCGCAGGTGCGACCGGATCGCGTAGCTGACCTCGCGGCGCTCGCCCGGAGCCATGCGCGGCAGGACGAAGCGGGGCCGGTCGCCCAGGGTGTAGTCGACGCGCTCCTCGGCCATGAGGATCGGCGAGCGTCGCGTGC
The DNA here is from genome assembly GCF_054325275.1 of Oryzihumus sp. NCBI lineage: Bacteria > Bacillati > Actinomycetota > Actinomycetes > Micrococcales > Intrasporangiaceae > Oryzihumus > Oryzihumus sp. The sequence goes on along the minus strand of NZ_JBTCWL010000004.1, from coordinate 71,645 downwards.
CGGTGTTGCCGAACTCGACCTCGACGGTGGCCACCTCGTCCACGGCCAGCCGCGCGGGCCGGACGCGGCGTTCCACGCTCAGCTCCGGCAGGGCGCGGCGGCTGGTCAGTGACGCGAGCACGGTCAGGGCGACGAGCAGCACCCCGATCCGGGTCAGGTCGCCCAGGCCGAGCCCGAGCCCGGTGACCACGAGCGTCAGCCCGGCCGCGACGAAGGCCCGGCCCCTGGTGGTGAGCACGTCCTTGAGCCGGGTCATCGGGGTCGCCTCGGGCTGGTCATCGGGCTGGGTGCGCGTCGTGCTGCCGTGCCGGTCACCGACCGGCTGCGGGGACGGGGACCCGGCGGACGATCTCGTGCAGCACGTCGGCGGGGGTGCGCCGCGCGAGCTGGGTCTCGCCGGTGAGCAGGAGCCGGTGCGCGAGCACGGGCACCAGCAGGGCCTGCACGTCGTCGGGCAGCACGTGGTCGCGCCCGGCGAGGGCGGCGTGCGCCCGGGCGCTGCGCAGCAGGTGCAGCGACGCGCGCGGGGAGGCGCCCAGGCGCAGGGCCGGGGTGCTGCGGGTCGCGGTGATGAGGTCGACGACGTACTGCTTGACCGCCGGGCTGGTCCACAGGGTGCGGACCGTCTCGATGAGCTTGGCCACCGTCTCGCCGTCGGTGACGGGCACGAGGTCGTCCAGGGGCGAGGTGTCGCCGTGGGTCTCCAGCATGGCCACCTCGGCCGCGGGGGAGGGGTAGCCCATGGAGATGCGTGCCATGAACCGGTCGCGCTGGGCCTCCGGCAGCGGGTAGGTGCCCTCCATCTCGATGGGGTTCTGCGTGGCCATGACGATGAACGGCTTGTGCAGCTCGTAGGTCTGGCCGTCGACGGTGACCTGGCCCTCCTCCATGCACTCCAGCATCGCCGACTGCGTCTTGGGCGAGGCCCGGTTGATCTCGTCGCCGACCACCACGTTGGCGAAGATCGCGCCGGGGCGGAACTCGAAGTCGCGCAGGTCCTGGTTGAAGACGCTGACACCGGTGATGTCGCTGGGCAGGAGGTCCGGGGTGAACTGGATCCGGCGCACCGAGCAGTCGATCGAGCGGGCCAGCGCCTTGGCCAGCATCGTCTTGCCGACGCCGGGCACGTCCTCGATGAGCAGGTGGCCGCCAGCGAGCAGCACGGTGATCGCCGTGGTCACGACGTCGGGCTTGCCCTCGATGACCGACTGCATGGCGGTGCTGATCCGCCCGGCCACGTCTCCGACCAGCTCGAGGCTGTCGTTGCCACCGGCCTGGGTCCCCGACTCCACGTCCATGTCCTGATCTTGCACGAAACCGCCGCCGGCGGCGCTGCTCCCGCTCAAAGTTCATTCCCCCTTCGGTCCGGGGAGATCCTGCCCCCACTTCCCTCCACGTCCCCCACCCCTGACGCGGTTCGATGCCGATTCGTCATGTTCCCCGTGCGTGGCCCCGCACGGCGCGGCCTGCGCCACTCGCCAGCGGACGGCTGGACGGCCAATTTTCCCCCACCGCGCCCCACCCCGGCTGACCTGCGCAAACCCGGCAGAAGTCGGGCCGTGTGTTGCGTCAAAACGGCTTGCGGTGGAGGAGAGTGGGGTAAAGTGGGGCGACAAGGAGAGCAGTGGTCGCGCGACAGCCGCAGGGGGGAGGAGGCGCCGTGTTCCTCGGCACGCACACCCCCCGGCTGGACGACAAGGGCCGACTGTTCCTCCCCGCCAAGTTCCGGGACCGCCTCGCCGGCGGCCTGGTGGTCACCCGCGGGCAGGAGCGCTGCCTCTACGTCTTCCCCATGGACGAGTTCGTCCGCGTGGCCGAGTCGATCCGGCAGGCGCCCGTCACCAGCAAGGCCGCCCGCGACTACGCGCGCGTCTTCCTCTCCGGCGCCTCCGACGAGATCCCCGACAAGCAGGGCCGGGTCACCATCCCGGCGACCCTGCGCGAGTACGCCGGCCTGAGCCGGGACTGCACCGTCATCGGCGCCGGATCCCGCGTCGAGGTCTGGGACAGCACCGCGTGGGCCACCTACCTCGAGGGCACCGAGCAGGCGTTCGCCGAGCAGGCCGAGGAGGTGATCCCCGGGCTCCTCTGACCCCCGGAGGGCCGCCCCACCGGCCCTGCTGCCAGGTCTCCACCCGCTTCGCGTCCCGGGACACCTTCCCCGGCCCCGGGCCGCACCCCTTGGAGCGGTTGGAGACCTGACTGCAGGACCACCCACCCGGACCTTGACCCCGAGCCAGCCACCCGTCATACCAAGAGAAGGAAGCCCCACCCATGAACGCACGAGGGACCGCCGAGCAGCGGCACGTCCCCGTCCTGCGTGACCGCATCCTCGACCTGCTCGCGCCCGCGCTGGCCGAGCCGGGCTCGGTCTACGTGGACGGCACCCTCGGCATGGGCGGGCACGCCGAGGCGGTGCTCCAGCGCTGCCCCAACGCGCGGGTGGTCGGCATCGACCGTGACACCGAGGCGCTGGAGCTGGCGGGGGCGCGGCTGGCCGCGTTCGGCGACCGGTTCACCCCGGTACACGCCGTCTACGACGAGGTCGCCGACGTGCTCGACGACCTGGACCTGCCACAGGTGCAGGCGGTGCTCTTCGACTTCGGGGTGTCCTCGCTGCAGCTGGACGAGGCCGACCGCGGCTTCGCCTACGCCCAGGACGCGCCGCTGGACATGCGGATGGACCAGACGCGGGGCATCACCGCCGCGGAGGTCCTCAACACCTACGACGCCGCGGACCTCGAGCGCATCCTCAAGGAGTACGGCGAGGAGCGCTTCGCCCGCCGTATCGCGGGTGCCATCGTCCGAGAGCGCGTCAAGGAGCCGTTCACCACCTCCGCGCGCCTGGTCGAGCTGCTGCGCGCCGCGGTGCCCGCGGCCTCGCAGAAGAGCGGTGGCCACCCGGGCAAGCGCACCTTCCAGGCGCTGCGCATCGAGGTCAACCAGGAGCTGGAGGCCATCGCGACGGCGCTGCCCGCCGCGATCGACGCCCTCGCCGTGGGCGGCCGGATCGCGGTGCTGTCGTACCACTCGCTGGAGGACCGGCTGACCAAGCGGGTCCTCGCCGCCGGGGCACGCAGCAGCACCCCGGCCGGCTTGCCGGTGGAGCTGCCCGAGCACGCGGCCTACCTGCGACTGCTCACCCGCGGTGCCGAGGAACCCGGCGCCGCCGAGATCGAAGCCAACCCCCGCGCAGCCTCGGCCCGGCTCCGGGCCGCCGAACGCACCCGGGCCACGAAGGGACACACCGCATGAGCCAGATGACTGCCGCGGCCGCTCGGGTCGGGGTCCGCGCCCCACGCCGCCAGCCCACCCTGCCCAGCCTCCGGGTGGTCAGCGGCGCCGAGACGAAGAAGCCGGGCGCCGGCTTCGCCGTGCTGTGCATGCTGCTGCTCAGCGCCGGCCTGCTCGGCCTGCTGCTGCTCAACACCAGCCTGGCCCAGGGCGCCTTCGCGCTGCACGACCTGCAGGCCACCTCCGGTGAGCTCAGCGACACCCAGGACGCGCTGACCCAGCAGATCGAGACCGCCTCCTCGCCCCAGCACCTGGCCCGCGAGGCCGTGTCGATGGGCATGGTGCCCTCGCAGTCCGCGGCGTTCCTGCGGCTCTCGGACGGGGCCGTGTTCGGCGTGGCGAAGCCGGCGAAGAAGCAGCCCGGCTTTACCGTGATCGGGCAGGTCGTGGTGCCTCCGGCCGTCGCCGCGGCGACACCCGCGCCCGCTGCCTCCGCCACGCCGGCCGCCCAGCCGACGAGCACCACGGCGGTGACCACGAAGAACGGCGTGACGACCACGGTGGTCACGACGGTCAACAGCGACGGAAGCACGACCACGACGACGACGCGGACGACCACCGGCAAGGGGGCGTCCGGCCAGGGCGGCAACGCCAACGCGACGAGCACGAGGTGAGCACGTGAGCCCGAGCCGTGACGGCGGCCGGGGAGGCCCCGCAGGCCGGGGCGGCCCCGGGGCCACCCGCGTCCCGCGAGGCGCCGGGGCGCCGAGCTCGCCGCGGACACCCCGGACCGGCACCGACCGGGCGCCCCGGCCCCCGGCCGGCGGCTCGGGTCGTCCCCCCGCGGACCGCGCCGGCCGGCCCACGGGCAAGGCCCGCCCCACCCCCCAGCGCCAGGGCACCACGGCCGGCGCCGGGGGAGCAGGAGCTGCGCGCCGCCCGCGGCAGGGGCCGCCGAGCGGTTCCGGGCCACGCCCGCACCGCCGGCCGGTCAAGCCGGTCCGGCTCGGCGTCGCGCACCCGCACCGTCGGGTGCGTTTCGTCATGCTCGCGGTGCTGTTCGTCTTCAGCATCTTCGGCGCCCAGCTGGTCAAGATCCAGGCACTGGACGCCAAGAAGATGGCCACGGCGGCGCTGGGCAGCCGGCTCTACACCGTCACGGTGCCCGCGATGCGTGGCGACATCACCGACACCAACGGCGTGGTGCTGGCCACCAGCATCGAGCGCCGCAACGTCACCGCCGACCAGACCGCGGTCCCGGAGTACCAGAAGACGGTCAACGGGCACCTGACCAAGGTCGGCGTGGCCGGCGCGGCCCAGGACCTGGCCCCCCTCACCGGCAAGTCGGTCGAGGAGCTCACGACGATCCTCACGGGAAGCCGTCGCTTCACCTACGTGGCCAAGGGCCTGTCACCGCTGACCTGGCGTCGGATCAACGAGCTGGGCATCCCCGGTATCTACAGCGAGCCCACCAGCCAGCGCACCTACCCGACCTCGACCGCGGCCGCGTCGCTGGTCGGCTTCGTGGGGGGTGACGGCACCGCCGGCGGCGGCCTGGAGCTGCTGATGAACCGCCAGCTCAGCGGCAAGCCGGGCACCCAGACCTACGAGCGTGCCCGCGACGGCCGGATGATCCCCACGGGGGAGCAGTCGATCACCCCCGCCGTGCCCGGCCACACGGTGCAGATGACGATCAACAGCGACCTGCAGTGGTTCGCCCAGAACGCCATCGCGCAGAAGGTGCAGCAGACCAAGGCGCTCTCGGGCACCGTGATCGTCGAGAACGTCCACACCGGCGAGCTGCTCGCCGTCGCCAGCTACCCGACGTTCGACCCCAACAACATCGCCAAGGCCAAGGGCAACCTCGACAACCGGGCCTTCGACGAGGTCTACGAACCCGGATCGACCGGCAAGGTGATGACGTTCGCCTCCGTCCTCCAGGAGGGCGTGGCCAACCCGGAGACCCCGGTGACGGTCCCCGGCACCCTGCCCCGCGCCGGGACGACGTTCCACGACTCCCACGCCCACGGCATCGAGCACCTCACGGCCGCCGGCGTGCTGGCCCAGTCCAGCAACATCGGCACCATCGAGCTCGGCGAGAAGGTGCCCGCGGCCACGCTGCACAGCTACTTCACCAAGTTCGGCGTCGGCCAGGCGTCGGGCATCGGCTTCCCCGGCGAGAGCCCCGGCCTGCTGACGCCCGTCAAGGACTGGAGCGGCTCCCAGCGCTACACGGTGATGTTCGGCCAGGGCCTGTCGGTCAACGCCATCCAGGCCGCCGGCGTCTTCCAGACGATCGCCAACGGCGGGGTCCGCATGCCGCCCACGCTCATCAAGGGCGTGCGGGCCCCGGACGGGACGATGACGCCCACCCCGGCCCCCAGGCCGGTGCAGGTGGTGTCCGCAGCGGTGGCGACGCAGGTGCGCGAGATGCTCGAGGGCGTCGTCAGCAGCGAGGGCACCGCGCCGGAGGCCCGCGTCGAGGGCTACCGCGTCGCCGGCAAGACCGGCACCGCCGACCGCTACGACCCCGCCGTCGGGGCCTACCGCGGCAAGACCGCGTCGTTCATCGGCTTCGCCCCGGCGGACAAGCCCGAGCTCGTCGTCGCGGTGACGCTGCAGCGCCCGGTCAACGGCTACTTCGGTGGCGTCGTCGCCGGCCCGGTGTTCTCGCAGGTCATGACCTACGCGTTGCAGGCCTACAAGATCGCCCCGACCGGGACGACTCCGCCCACCATCAAGCTCCGGACCGACGGGCAGTAACGTCTCCCCGTGGTGAGTGTGGCCCCCCGACCCCAGTTCCCCCGCGCAACGAGCCTGACCGAGGTCGCTGCGTGCGCGGGTGCCCCGGCGACGCCCGGTGCCGCCGACGTCGAGGTCACCGGGGTCACGCACGACTCCCGGGCCGTCCGTGCCGGTGACCTGTATGCCGCGCTGCCGGGTGCCAACGTCCACGGCGCCGCCTTCGCGGCCGGCGCCGTCGGCCTCGGCGCCCCCGCTGTCCTGACCGACGAGGCCGGCGCAGCGCTGGTCGCGGCCTCGGAGATCGCCGGGCAGGTGCCGGTCCTCGTGGTGGCCGACCCCCGCGCCGTGATGGGGCACGTCGCCGACCTCGTCCACGGGCACCCCAGCCGCTCGCTGACGATGCTGGGAGTGACGGGGACCAACGGCAAGACGACCACGGCATACCTGCTCGACTCCGCACTGCGCGCCCTGGGGCGCACCACCGGCCTCATCGGCACCGTGGAGACCCGCCTGGGCGACGAGCGGGTCAAGTCGGTGCGCACCACGCCGGAGTCCAGCGACCTGCACGCGCTGCTCGCGGTGATGGTGGAGCGCGGCGTGGACACCTGCACGATGGAGGTGTCCAGCCACGCCCTGACCCTGCACCGGGTCGATGGGGTCGTCTACGACGTCGCGGCGTTCACGAACCTGTCGCAGGACCACCTGGACTTCCACGGGACGATGGAGGAGTACTTCCTCGCCAAGGCCTCGCTGTTCACCCCCGAGCGGTCCCGGCGCGGCGTGGTCTGCGTCGACGACGACTGGGGCGCGAGGCTGGCCCGGGAGGCGACCGTCCCCGTGCTGACCGTCGGCTCCGACGCCGGCACGGTCGCCGACTTCACCCTGGAGCCGGTCGAGGGTGACGACGCCGCGTTCACGCTGCGCTCGGCCGAGGTCGTCCTCCACCTGCGCTCGGCCCTGCCCGGTGACTTCAACCGGGTCAACACCGCCGTCGCCGCGGTCGTCCTGCTCTCGAGCGGGCTGGACGCCGGCGCCGTGGAGAAGGCCCTGGCCGCCGACCCGCACGTGCCCGGCCGGATGGAGCGGGTCGTGCCCGAGGGCGCCGACCCGGCTACGCTGCCGCTGGCGGTCGTGGACTTCGCCCACACCCCCGACGCCGTGGCGGCGGCGCTGAAGTCGTTGCGCCACAACACCTCTGGTCGCCTCGTCGTCGTGCTCGGCGCCGGCGGCGACCGTGACCGCGCCAAGCGGGCGCCCATGGGCGAGGCCGCTGCCGACCAGGCCGACGTGGTCGTGGTCACCGACGACAACCCCCGCTCGGAGGAGCCCGCGACGATCCGGGCCGCGGTGCTCGAGGGCGCGCGCGACCGGGCTGCCCGTCCCGGCGGCGCCACCGACGTGGTGGAGGTGGCCGGCCGCGCCGACGCCATCCGGCGCGCGGTCAGCTACGCCACCAGCCCCGACGACACCGTGGTCGTCGTGGGCAAGGGCCACGAGACCGGCCAGGAGGTGGCCGGGGTGGTCCACCCGTTCGACGACCGCGAGGAGCTGCACGCAGCCTTGATGACCGACCAGGCACCCCACGGCACGGTGGTCCCGTGATCCCGCTCCGGCTCACCGACATCGCCCGGGTCACCGGCGGCGTCCACCACGGCGAGGACGTCCTCGTCGACGGCCCCGTGGTGACCGACTCCCGCGAGGCCGCCGCCGGCAGCCTCTACGTCGCCCGCGTCGGCGAGGCCGCCGACGGGCACGCCTTCACCGGTGCAGCCCGGGACCGCGGCGCCGTCGCCGCGCTCACCACGCGCCAGGTCGACGAGCTGCCCTGCGTCGTCGTCCCCGACATCCAGGACGGCTTCGCGGCCCTGGCCCGGCACCTCATCGACGCCAGCCCCGAGCTGACCGTCATCGGCATCACCGGCTCCTCGGGCAAGACGAGCACCAAGGACCTCATCGCCGCGGTGCTCTCCCGGCGCGGCGAGACGGTGGCGACCGAGGCCTCGTTCAACGGCGAGGTCGGCGTGCCCCTGACGATCTGCCGGATCACCCCGACCACCCGCACCCTCGTGCTGGAGATGGGTGCGCGCGGGATCGGCCACATCGCCTACCTCACGCAGGTCGCCCCGCCGCGCATCGGCGTCGTGCTCAACGTCGGCACGGCGCATGTGGGCGAGTTCGGCTCCCGCGAGGCGATCGGGCGGGCCAAGTCCGAGCTCGTGCGCGAGCTGCCGGCCGACGGGGTCGCCGTGCTCAACGCCGACGACCCGGTGGTCGCGGCGATGGCGGAGGTGACCCCCGCCCGCGTCGTCCGCTTCGGCTCCGCGCCCGGGGCCGACGTGCGCGCCGAGGACGTCGTCCTCGACGACGCCGGCCGGGCGGCCTTCACGCTGGTCACCGCGCAGGGCCGCGTCCCCGTCCAGCTCGGCCTCTACGGCGAGCACCACGTGTCCAACGCCCTCGCCGCCGCCGCGGTCGCCCTCGAGACCGGTATGCCGCTCGCGGACGTCGCCGCGGCCCTCACCGCAGCCCGGCCGGCCAGCCGGCACCGCATGGAGGTCCACGAGCTCGCCGACGGCGTGACGCTGGTCAACGACGCCTACAACGCCAACCCCGACTCGATGCGCGCCGCTCTCAAGGCCCTGGTCGCCATGGGCCGCGGCCGGCGGACCTGGGCGGTGCTGGGGGGGATGCTCGAGCTCGGGGAGGAGTCCACCGTCGAGCACGACGCCGTCGGCCGGCTGGCCGTGCGGCTCAACGTCTCCCGCCTCGTCGTCGTCGGCGAGGGCGCCCGGGCCATGGACAGCGGCGCGCGCCAGGAGGGCTCGTGGGGCCAGGAGTCCACCTGGGTCCCCGACGCGGACGCGGCCTACGCCCTGCTGCAGCGCGAGTTGGAGCCCGGTGACGTCGTGCTGCTCAAGTCCAGCAACGCGGCTGGGCTACGGTGGCTCGGCGACCGGCTCGTCGGGGGCACTGACTCGGAGGTTTCATCGTGAAGGCCGTACTCCTGGCCGCCGCCATCTCGCTGGTGGTCGCCCTGCTCGGCACCCCGATGTTCATCAAGTTCCTGGTGCGTCAGGGCTACGGGCAGTTCATCCGTGACGACGGGCCGACCTCCCACCACACCAAGCGCGGCACGCCCACGATGGGCGGTGCGGTCATCATCGGCGCGTCGCTGTCGGCGTACTTCGTCTCGCACCTGCTCACCCTGACCCCGCTGACGATGAGCGGGCTGCTCGTCCTCTTCCTCATGGGCGGGCTGGGCCTGGTCGGCTTCCTCGACGACTACATCAAGATCTCCAAGCAGCGCAGCCTCGGCCTGCGCTCGGGGGAGAAGCTGGCCGGCCAGACGCTGGTCGCGGTGATCTTCGCCGTGCTCGCGCTGCAGTTCCCCAACAGCCACTTCCGCACGCCGGCGGCGCCCTTCGTGTCGTTCGTGCGGGACACCCCGGTCAACTTCGCCTTCGCCGGCACGCTGCTCGGGCTGATCCTGTTCGTCATCTGGGCCAACCTGATGATCGCCGGCACCAGCAACGGCGTGAACCTCACCGACGGCCTCGACGGCCTGGCCACGGGCACCAGCGTGATGGTCTTCGGCGCCTACGTGCTCATCGGCATCTGGCAGTTCAACCAGAACTGCCAGACCAACCCGGGAACCAAGTGCTACGAGGTCCGCGACGCCCACGACCTCGCGCTGGTCGCGGCCTGCGTCATGGGCGCCTGCTTCGGGTTCCTGTGGTGGAACGCCTCCCCCGCCAAGATCTTCATGGGGGACACCGGCTCGCTCGCGCTCGGTGGCGCGCTGGCCGGCCTGGCGATCACCACCCGCACCGAGCTGCTCGTGGTCATCCTGGGCGGCCTGTTCGTCATCATCACCCTGTCCGTCATCATCCAGGTCGGCTCGTTCAAGCTCACCGGCAAACGGGTCTTCCGGATGGCGCCACTGCAGCACCACTTCGAGCTGGTCGGGTGGAACGAGGTCACGATCGTGATCCGCTTCTGGATCATCGCGGGCCTGTTCGTCGCGCTCGGGCTGGGCATCTTCTACGCCGAGTGGGTGGCAGGCGCGGCATGAGCGAACCGCTGGACGCCTACGAGCCGCGGCCGGGCCTGACCCACTGCGACGCCGACTGGTCCGGCCTGCGGGTCCTCGTGGTCGGGCTCGGCGTCAGCGGCTTCGCCGCCGCCGACGCCCTGCTGGAGCGGGGGGCGGTCGTCGACGCGACGAGCCCCGACGTCAGCGAGGCCGTCACCGAGCGGGCCCGGATCCTGGACATCCTCGGCGCCCGCCTGCACCTGGGCGAGGACGCCGTGTCCGTCCCGCCGGAGGGCACCGAGCTCGTCGTCACCTCGCCCGGGGTGCGCCCGGACAACCCGCTGCTGGTCGCGGCGGCCGCGGCCGGCATACCGGTCTGGGGAGAGGTCGAGCTGGCCTGGCGGATGCGCGCCCGGACCGGCGCGGCGCCCTGGCTGACGGTCACCGGGACCAACGGCAAGACCACCACGGTCAACATGCTCGCCTCCATCCTCACCGCCGCGGGGCTGCGCACCACCAGCGCGGGCAATGTCGGCACGCCGATCCTGGAGGCCGTGCTCCACCCCGAGCCGTACGACGTCATCGCCGTCGAGCTGTCGAGCTTCCAGCTGCACTGGTCCCGGTCCATCTCCGCAGTCGCCTCGGCCTGCCTCAACGTCGCCCCCGACCACCTCGACTGGCACGGCTCGCTGGAGGAGTACCAGCGCGCCAAGGGGCGTATCTACGAGAACACCCAGGTCGCCTGCGTCTACAACGTGCAGGACCCGGTGACCGAGCAGCTGGTCATGGACGCCGACGTGGTCGAGGGCTGCCGCGCCGTCGGCTTCACCCTCGGCGTCCCGGCGCTGTCGATGGTGGGCCTGGTCGACGACGTGCTGGCCGACCGGGCCTTCGTCGAGCAGCGCCAGACCTCAGCGGCCGAGCTGTGCACCCTCGCCGACCTGCAGGGCGAGGCCCCGTCGGTCGCCCCGCACTACGTCGCCAACGCCCTCGCGGCCGCCGCGCTGGCCCGGGCCTACGGCGTCGGGCCGGTCGCCGTCCGCGACGGCCTGCGCGCGTTCCGCCCCGACGCCCACCGCATCGCCGACGTCGCCATCGTCGACGGGGTGCGCTTCGTCGACGACTCCAAGGCCACCAACCCGCATGCCGCCGCCTCCTCGCTGCTGGCCTTCGAGCACGTGGTCTGGGTCGCCGGCGGGCAGCTCAAGGGGGCCGACGTCGACGAGCTCGTCGCCACCGCGAAGGACCGGCTGCGCGGGGTGGTGCTGATCGGCGCCGACCGGGCGCGCATCGCCGACGCCCTGTCGCGACACGCGCCCGACGTCCCCGTGGTCGACCTCGAGAGCACGGACACTGGCGTCATGGACACGGTGGTGCAGCAGGCGGTCGCCCTGGCGCAGCCGGGGGACGTGGTGCTCCTGGCTCCCGCCGGCGCGTCCCTGGACATGTTCACGAGCTACGGCGCGCGCGGTGACGCGTTCGCCGACGCGGTGCGTCGCCACGCCGGCGGAGGGCCCGAGGCGCCGTGAGCGCGACGACGCCCCCGGCGCGCCCGGCACCGCGGTCCGCGGCACCGGCCTCCCTCGGGCGCCTGGGCTCGCTCGCGGAGCGCCTGGAGTCCCCGGTCACCACCTACTACCTGCTGGTCGGCGCCACCGCCCTGCTCGTCGTCATCGGGCTGGTCATGGTGCTGTCCGCCTCCAGCGTCACCTCCTACAAGGAGACGCACTCCTCCTACACGGTCTTCCTCAACCAGCTGCGCTTCGCCGTCATCGGCGTCGTCGGCGCGGTCGTCGCGAGCCGTCAGCCGGTGCGTCGCTGGCGCCGCGCCGCGCCGTTCCTGCTCGTCGGGGCGTTCCTGCTCCAGGCCACGGTCTTCAGCCCCCTGGGTGTCTCAGTGCTGGGCAACCGCAACTGGATCCGCATCGGGGGCATGCAGCTGCAGCCCTCGGAGTTCGCCAAGATCGCGCTGATCCTCTTCGGCGCCACTGTGCTGAGCTCCAAGCGCCGGCGGCTGGGCGAGTTCAAGCACGCCGTGGTCCCTCTGGTCTTCCCTGCCGCGTTCGGGATCATCGGCCTCGTCCTGGCTGGCCGTGACCTGGGCACCGGCATGGTGCTGCTCGCGATCGTCGCCGGCATGCTCTTCGCCGCCGGGGTGCCGGCCCGCATGTTCGCCCTGGCCGGGGGTGGGGCGGCGTTGCTCAGCGTGGTCATGGTGGTCACCAGCAAGAACCGCATGAACCGCATCCACTCGTGGATCGGTGGGGGTTGCACCGACCCCAACGGCGCGTGCTGGCAGACCATCCACGGCCAGTACGCCCTGGCCGACGGCGGGTGGTGGGGCGTCGGCCTCGGCGCCAGCCGGGAGAAGTGGCAGTGGCTGCCGGAGGCCCACAACGACTTCATCTTCGCGATCATCGGCGAGGAGCTCGGCCTGCCCGGCACCCTCGTGGTCATCGGCCTGTTCGCCGTCATCGCCGTGGCCTGCTACCGCCTCGTGCTGCGCAGCGACGACTTCTTCACCCGTGTCGCCACCGCCGGGGTCATGGTGTGGATCCTCGGCCAGGCCGTCATCAACATCGGCGCCGTGATCGGCCTGCTGCCGGTCATCGGCGTCCCGCTCCCTCTCGTCTCCAGCGGCGGCTCCGCCCTGGTGACGACCCTGTTCGCTCTCGGCATGCTGGTCTCGTTCGCCCGCAACGAGCCCGGCTGCCGTGAGGCCCTCGCGGCGCGCCCCGGAGTGGTGCGTCGCTCGCTCGCCGTCGTCCCCCTCGGTCGGAGATCCCGTTCATGAACCACCCCCACGCCCTGTCCTCCGTGCTGCTCGCGGGGGGCGGGACGGCTGGTCACGTCTCACCCCTGCTCGCCCTCGCGGACTGCCTGCGCCGCCGCAACCCCGACCTGGAGGTCACCGCCCTCGGCACCGACACCGGGCTCGAGTCCTCCCTGGTGCCGGCCCGCGGATACCCACTCAAGACGATCCCCAAGGTGGCCTTCCCACGGAAGCCCTCGGGTGACGCGCTGCGGCTGCCGGGCGCCCTGCGCGCGGCGGTGGCCCTGGCCGGCCGCGCCATCGACGACGTCGCGGCCGACGTGGTCGTGGGCTTCGGCGGCTACGTCTCCACCCCGGCCTACCTCGCCGCGCGCAAGCGGGGCATCCCGGTGGTGATCCACGAGCAGAACGCCCGCCCCGGCCTGGCCAACCGGCTCGGGGCGCGGATGACCCCCTGGGTCGCGACGACCTTCCGCTCCACCGTGCTGCCGCACGCGAAGGCCATCGGGATGCCGCTGCGCCGCGAGATCACCCACCTCGACCGCACCGCCCTGCGGGCCGAGGCGCTGGCCACCCTGGGGCTGGAGGACCACCGCCCCACGCTGCTGGTCACCGGCGGCTCGCTGGGCGCCCAGCGGCTCAACAGCGCCTTCGAGCAGCGGGTCGAGGCCCTGCGTGACGCGGGCGTGCAGGTGCTGCACGTCACCGGCCGCGGCAAGGAGTTCGACCCGGTGCCCAAGGGCGAGGGTCCGCGCTACGTCGTGCTGCCGTATGCCGAGCGGATGGACCTCGCCTACGCCGCGGCCGACCTCGTCGTCACCCGCGCCGGGGCGGGCATGGTGTGCGAGCTGACAGCCGTCGGCCTGCCCGCCGTCTACGTCCCGCTGCCCATCGGCAACGGCGAGCAGCGGGTCAACGCCACCGACGTCCTCGCCGCCGGCGGAGGCGTGCTCGTCGACGACGCGTCCGTCAGCCCGGAGTGGATCGACTCCGACCTCATCCCGCTGGTCACCGACGCCGACCGGCTCGCCGCGATGGCCACCGCCGCGGCAACCGTGGGCGAGCGGGACGCCGACGAGCGCCTGGCCGACATGGTCGTGGCCGCCGTGGAAGGCCCGGGCCAGTGAGGAACAGCCGGTTCGACTTCACCGACCCGGTGCCGGCCGCGGCCGACCTCGGCCGGGTCCACTTCATCGCGATCGGCGGGGCCGGTATGTCCGGCGTCGCCCGGGTCATGCTCGCCCAGGGGGTCGCGGTCAGCGGCTCCGACGCCCGTGAGTCCCTGGTGCTGACGGCGCTGGCGACCGAGGGTGCCGACGTCCACGTCGGCCACGACGCCGCCCACCTCGAGGGCGCCGACACCGTGGTCATCTCCTCGGCCATCCGCGAGAACAACCCCGAGCTGAAGGCCGCCCGCGAGCGCGGCCTGCGGGTGCTGCACCGGTCCCAGGCCCTGGCCTCGGTGATGCAGGGCCGCCGCAGGGTCGCCGTGGCCGGGGCCAACGGCAAGACCACCACCACCTCGATGCTCACCGTCGCGCTGCAGCACTGCGGGGTCGACCCGTCGTTCGCGGTCGGGGGCGAGCTCGCCAAGCACGGCACCAACGCCCACCACGGCACCGGTGACGTGTTCGTGGCCGAGGCCGACGAGAGCGACGGCTCCTTCCTGGTCTACCGACCCGAGGTCGCCGTCGTCACCAACGTCCAGCCCGACCACCTCGACTTCTACGGCACCTTCGAGGCGGTGCAGGAGGCGTATGCGCGGTTCGCCGCCAGCATCGAGCCCGGTGGCCTGCTGGTGACGTGCGCCGACGACGAGGGCGCGCGCTCCCTCGCCGACGCCGCGCGGGCCGGCGGCGTGCGGGTGCTGACCTACGGTGTCGCCGACGACGCCGACCTGCGCCTGTCGGACCTCGCCGGTGAGGGCATGGCCTCCAGTGCCCGGCTGCAGCTGCGCGGCGAGGACACCACCCGGACCCTGCAGATCGGCATACCGGGTCGGCACAACCTGCTCAACGCCGCCGCCGCCTGGCTCGCGGCCACCGAGGGGCTGGGCCAGGACCCCGACCTGGTGCTGGAGGGCCTGGCCGGCTTCACCGGCACCCGGCGCCGTTTCGAGCCCAAGGGGGAGGCCGGGGGAGTGCGGGTCGTCGACGACTACGCCCACAACCCCGGCAAGGTGGCGGCCGTGGTCGAGACCGCCCGCGGCCTGGCCGCACCCGGCCGGCTGGTCGTGGTCTTCCAGCCGCACCTCTACTCACGCACCCGCGACTTCGCCGGGCAGCTGGCCGACGCGCTGGGCCCGGCCGACGTGGTGCTTGTCATGGACGTCTACGCGGCCCGTGAGGACCCGGTGCCCGGGGTGTCCGGCGCCCTCGTGGCCGACCGGGTCACCGGCGCCGACGCCCGGTTCGTGCCGTCCTGGTCGGCGGTCGCCCCGGCCGTCGCCGAGCTGGCGCGACCCGGCGACCTCGTGCTGACCGTGGGGGCCGGTGACGTGACGATGGTGGGGCCGGAGGTCCTGCGGCTGCTCGGCGAGCGCCCGCAGGTGCCGGCGGCCGGCGCGTGAGCGCGCGGCGTGGCAGCTCCACCGTGGGGGGCCGCCGCGCCCAGTGGGTCACCCGTGGCCGGGCCGGCGGGGGTGGCCGCAGCACCGGGGTCGCCTCCTCGCGGGCGCGGTTCGCGGCGCGCGCGGCGGGCGTCCGCCGGCGCCCGTGGCTGCTCGCCGGGTGGAGCCTGGGGATCGTGGGCCTGTTGGCCGGCCTGGCCTGGCTGGTGTGGTTCAGCCCGGTCCTCGCCGCCCGCACCGTCCGCGTCCAGGGTGTCCCCGCTGCGGCCGTGGCGGACATCACCGCCCGGGCGCAGGTGCCGCTCGGCCAGCCGCTGGCCCGCGTGGACACCCGGGCCATCGCCCGCCGGGTGATCGCCTCGGCGACCCTGGCCGAGGTCACCGTCAGCCGCTCCTGGCCCTCGACGGTCGTGATCACGGCGTCGCCCCGGGTGCCCGTCCTCGCCGTGAAGAACCCTCAAGGTCAGGTACAGGTTGTGGATGCCGACGGCATCGCCTACGCCACCGTGCCGGCCGCACCCAGGGGTGTCCCGCAGATCCGCACCGACGTGACACCGCCCAGCCGGGAGGCGTTGCGCGCAGGGATCTCCGTGCTGCAGGCCCTGACCCCCGCTCAGCGTCGTCAGGTCACCGACGTGCGCGTCACCGGGGCCAGCTCGGTCAGCCTCACCCTCGGTCGCCGGACGGTGGTATGGGGCGGGGCGTCTGACCCTGAGCTGAAGGTGAAGGTCCTCTCGGTCCTGTTGCGCCAGAACGCCTCGCTGATCGACGTCAGCACGCCCGGCACGCCGGTGATCCGGTAGGGCGAGTTGGGCCAACCGGGCCACGCTGGGCGACACGCCGCCGTTAGGGTTGGCATCGGCACGAGCAGGCAATAGCGTCAGCCCACGGCAGGGTTGACATAACTATCACCCTCAAGTGGACGTTGAACGTTAGTTCGGGGTTTCCGGGGGATGCCAACGTGGCCGCCAGCAGCAACCCACAGCACCCAGCAGTACTCGCTCAGGAGAGGCCCACCGACGTGGCAGCACCGCAGAACTACTTGGCCGTTATCAAGGTCGTCGGCATCGGCGGGGGCGGTGTCAACGCGATCAACCGGATGATCGAGGTCGGCCTCAAGGGCGTCGAGTTCATCGCGATCAACACCGACGCGCAGGCCCTGCTGATGAGTGATGCCGACGTCAAGCTCGACGTGGGCCGGGAGCTGACCCGAGGCCTGGGCGCCGGCGCGGACCCCGAGGTCGGCCGCAAGGCTGCCGAGGACCACGCCGAGGAGATCGAGGAGGTCCTCAAGGGGGCCGACATGGTCTTCGTGACGGCGGGTGAGGGCGGCGGCACCGGCACCGGTGGCGCCCCCGTGGTCGCCAAGATCGCCAAGGGCCTGGGTGCGCTGACGATCGGCGTGGTCACCCGCCCGTTCACCTTCGAGGGCCGTCGCCGCGCCAACCAGGCCGAGTCCGGCATCGCGAGCCTGCGCGAGGAGGTCGACACCCTCATCGTCATCCCGAACGACCGGCTGCTCTCGATCAGCGACCGCGCGGTGAGCATGCTCGACGCCTTCCGCAGCGCCGACCAGGTCCTGCTCTCCGGTGTCCAGGGCATCACCGACCTGATCACCACCCCGGGCCTGATCAACCTCGACTTCGCCGACGTGAAGTCGGTCATGCAGGGCGCCGGCTCGGCGCTCATGGGCATCGGCTCGGCCCGCGGCGACGACCGTGCGGTCCAGGCCGCCGAGCTGGCGATCTCCTCGCCGCTGCTCGAGGCCAGCATCGACGGCGCCCACGGCGTGCTGCTGTCCATCCAGGGTGGCTCCGACCTCGGCCTCTTCGAGATCAACGAGGCCGCCCGCCTGGTGCAGGAGGCCGCGCACCCCGAAGCCAACATCATCTTCGGTGCTGTCATCGACGACGCCCTCGGTGACGAGGTGCGGGTCACGGTCATCGCCGCGGGCTTCGACGGCGGCGGCCCGATCCGCCGCACCGACGACCGCGCGCTCGGCCAGATCGCCGGCTCCACCCAGCGCCAGGCCCCGCCCGTCGCGCCGCGCCCGGCCCAGCCCCCGGTCCAGCAGCAGCCGGTGCAGCCCCCGGCGCCGCAGACGCCGCGTTCGGAGCCGACCGCCGCCCCGCAGCCGGCCCCGGTCCAGCCCGAGCGGGTCGAGCCGCGCGTGGAGCGCCCCGAGCCGGTGCGCACCGAGCAGGAGCAGCCGGCCCGGCCGCCGCGCACCGTCACCTTCGACGACAGCGACGACCTCGACGTGCCGGACTTCCTGAAGTAGCCGGCCCGACCCGTGAAGGGCGGCCCCCCCGGGGTGGCCGCCCTTCACCGTGCCCGGGTCCGGTGCGGGTGCGCGCTGCCGTAGGTTGGGCGCGTGTTCCTCTGGAGTCAGCGCCTCGAGCCCGCGGCGGACCGGTCCGGCGCCCACTGGGGCTTCACCAGCCGCCACGGCGGCGTCAGTGCCGCACCCTGGGACGGCCTCAACCTCGGTGGCCACGTCGGGGACGAGCCGGTCGCGGTCGAGGCCAACCGGATGCGGGTCGCCGAGGCGGTCGCGGTGCCCCGCGACCACCTGCTGTTCATGAACCAGGTGCACGGGGACCAGGTCGTCGTCGTTGACGGGCCGTGGTCGGGTGCCGTGCCCGACGCGGACGCGGTGGTGACCACCCTCCCCGACGTCGCCCTGGCCGTCCTCGTCGCCGACTGCACGCCGGTGCTGCTGCTGGACCGTGAGGCGGGCGTGGCCGGTGCGGTGCACGCCGGCCGCCCGGGCATGGTGACCGGCGTCGTCGGCCGCGCGGTCACCACGATGCGCGAGCTCGGGGCCCGCACCATCGAGGCGGCGGTCGGGCCCTCGGTCTGCGGCCGCTGCTACGAGGTGCCCGCCGCCATGCGCGCGGACGCGGCCCGCGTGGCCCCGGTGAGCGCCACCGTGTCCTGGACCGGCACCCCTGCCATCGACGTCGCCGCCGGGGTGGTCGCGCAGCTGCGCGAGCTCGACGTCACCGTGCACTGGGTGCCCGGCTGCACCCGCGAGTCCGCCGACCTGTACTCCTACCGCCGCGACAAGGTCACCGGCCGCTTCGCCGGCGTCGTGCGGCTGCTGCCCGGGACCGGGCGTGGCTGAGGCCGCCACCCCCGCCGGGCGCCGCGAGCAGCTCGAGGGCGCCCTCGTCGCCGTGCAGGAGCGGATCGAACGCGCCTGTACCGCGGCCGGTCGCCGCCGCGAGGACGTGCACCTGGTCGTGGTCACCAAGTTCTTCCCCGCTTCCGACATCGCGCTGCTTGCCGGGCTGGGGGTCACCGACGTGGGGGAGAGCCGCGACCAGGAGGCCGCGGCCAAGGTCGCCGAGCTGCGCTGCGCTGCGGCTGGCGACGCGGGCGCCGACGGGGCCACCGTGCCGCGGGTGCACTTCGTGGGCCAGCTGCAGAGTCGCAAGGCAGGGTCGGTCGCGCGCTACGCCGACGTGGTGCACTCGGTGGACCGCGAGAAGGTGGCGCGGGCGCTGGACCACGGGGCGCAGGCGGCCGGTCGCACGCTGGACGTGCTGGTCCAGGTCAGCCTCGACGCCGACCCCGACCGGGGTGGGGTGCCGGCCGCGCGGGCCGGTGAGCTCGCCGACGTCGTGGCCGGGATGGGGCACCTGCGGCTGCGCGGCGTCATGGCCGTGGCCCCGCTCGGGGCCGACCCCGACCGCGCCTTCGCCGACCTCGCGACCGTCGCGGCCGGCATACGGGAGCGGCACCCCGGGGCGACCTGGGTGTCGGCGGGGATGAGCGGGGACCTCGAGGCGGCCATCGCCCACGGGGCGACACACCTGCGTGTCGGAAGCGCAATCCTCGGTTCGCGGCCTGCTCACCGGTAGCGTCGGGTCGAACGAACGACCGGCGCGAAGCCGCATGACCTAGGAGCTCACATGGCAGGGGCGCTGCGCAAGACGATGGTCTACCTCGGCCTGGCCGAGGAGGACGAGCGCTACGACGGCTACGAGGAGTACGACTCCTACGACGAGCCGTCGCACCCCGAGCCGGCCGCGCACCGCGAGGAGCGCGGCGCCGTCACCCCCCTGCCCCAGCGCACGCCGGTCGCCCGGGTCGTGCGGGACGTCGAGGTCGGACCCTTGAACCGCATCACCACGATCCACCCCCGGACCTACAACGAGGCCAAGAACATCGGGGAGAGCTTCCGCGACGGCACGCCGGTGATCATGAACCTCACCGACATGGACGACTCCGACGCCAAGCGCCTCGTCGACTTCGCCGCAGGCCTGGTCTTCGGCCTGCACGGGTCCATCGAGCGGGTCACGAGCAAGGTGTTCCTTCTCTCACCTGCGCACGTCGAGGTGGCCGCCGAGGAGTCCGAGGCGCCCCGTGGCGCGGCCCGTGGGTTCTTCAACCAGAGCTGACGCCGCGGCATCCCCGCGCGGGGTGCCACAGCCCATGAGGCCACACTGAGACCATGAACGTGCTCTGGAGCTTGGTTCACCTTCTCCTCTACTTGTTCTTCATTGCCTTGATCATCAGGCTGATCCTGGACTGGATCCAGGTCCTTGCCCGCGACTGGCGACCCACGGGTGTCGTGCTCGTCCTGGCCGAGGCCGTCTACACCGTGACCGACCCGCCACTGAAGGCGTTGCGGCGCATCATCCCCCCGCTCTCGCTGGGGTCGGTGCGCCTCGACCTGGCCTTCCTCGTGCTCATGGTGGCTGTCACAGTCACCATGGGTGTGTTGCCTGCGTGACTTTGAACATCCTTTAAGGTGATGAAGATCTTGCCCCGACCAGCACCAAAGCGGCTTGCGCACCTGACCGGTTCGCTACCGTGGGTGCCGCCCCTGTCCCGCCAACCGAGGTGACCACATGGCGCTATCGCCCGAGGATGTCCTCAACAAGAACTTCACTGCCACGCAGTTCCGCCGCGGCTACGACGAGCGCGAGGTGGACGACTTCCTGGACGAGGTCGTCTCCGAGCTGCGTCGCCTGACCACGGAGAACGACGACCTGCGCGCCCAGCTGGCCGAGTGCCAGAAGGGTCGCGGCGCGGGCGTCGCGGCGACGGCGGTGCAGCCGGCGGTCAAGGCCGAGCCCAAGGTTGCGGCGAAGGACGGCAAGAGCGAGGCCACCGAGCAGGCCCTGCGCGAGGCGCGCGAGCAGCTCACCCGCCTGCAGTCCGAGGCGGAGAAGGCCCAGCGCGAGGCCGCCGAGCAGGTGGCCCGCACCAAGGCCGAGGCCGACAAGGCCCGCGCCGAGGCCGACCGGGCCCGCGCCGAGCTCCAGGCCGTGCGCGACGACGCCGACAAGTCCAAGGGGGCGGCGGACACCTCGCGCGCCGAGGTCGACCGCCTGCGCTTCGAGGCCGAGAAGGCCCGCACCGACGCCGAGCGGCTCAAGGCCGAGGCCGAGCGGGCCCGCGCCGACGCCGAGCGCATCCAGGCCGAGTCCAACGAGCGCCTGCGCTCCGCGGCGGCCGCCAAGAGCAGCAACGACGCCCCGGTGGCTGCCGCCGCGTCCCTGGGTGGCGCGGCCGGTGGCGGCGGCGCCGCGGGCGTCATCGCCCTGGCCCAGAAGGTCCACGACGAGCACGTCGCCGAGGGCCAGGCCACGCGCGACCGGCTCATCTCCGAGGGCCAGAAGCACCGTGACAAGGTCGTCGGCGAGGCCGAGGCCCGCCACCACGAGCTGGTCACCAGCGGCCAGGCCAAGTACGACGAGCTGCTCGCCAGCGGCCAGGCGCGCCACAACGCGCTCATCGCCGAGGCGACCACGCGTCACGAGCAGATGATCACGGAGGCGCGCGAGCGCTCGACCGGGATGATCGCCGAGGCCCAGCAGAAGAAGCAGGTCATCCTCGAGGAGCTCAGCCGCGAGCGCGACCTGCTCCAGCGCAAGATCGAGGAGCTGCGCTCGTTCGAGCGCGACTACCGCTCGCGCCTGAAGTCCTACCTCGAGGGCCAGCTGCGCGACCTCGACAAGACCGGCGTCGAGGGCGTCAAGGAAGGCCAGCGCCAGGGCTGAGCCCGGCGCCGACGGGGCACCAGGAGGCGTCCACCCGTTCCGACGGGTGGACGCCTTCGACCGTGTCCGCCCGGGTGTGGGAGAAACGGGCGAAAGATACAGCGTTTCTCCGTTGAGAAGGCAAGGTGCGAGGCCTATCCTCACGGCACCTGTCATCGCCCGGGGCTTCCGGGCGTGCCCAAGACCCCGAGGGGGCCGAGCATGGCTGTGAAGAAGGCGGCACCGGCAAAGAAGGCGACGGCCACGAAGAAGGCCGTCGCGAGCAGCCGGGCAAAGGCCGCCAACGGCGCGTCGACGACGGGTGCCGGCGTGGCCAAGAAGGCCGCGGCGAAGAAGACCCCCGCGGCGGCCAAGACCGCCGCCAAGAACACCGCGTCGGGCTCGACCACCCCCACGTCCCCGACCCGGGCGGCGGCGAAGAAGGCGACGGCCAGGACGCCGGCGTCCACCGCCAAGCGCACCACCGCCAGCCGGGCCAAGAAGGCCTCCGCGCCGGCCAGCGCCCTCGCGGTGCGCGCCGAGGAGGATCCCTGGACCCCCGCCGAGCTCGACGCGGTCCGCGCCGAGCTCGAGGAGGACGTGAGCCGCCTGCGCGCCGAGATCAGCGCCGCCGAGATCGACCTCGTCGGCCTGATGCGTGACGCCGGGGACGGGTCGGGCGACGACCAGGCCGACGCCGGGGCCAAGACCTACGAGCGCGAGCAGGAGATCTCGGTCGCCAACAACACCCGGGAGATGCTCGACCAGAGCGAGCACGCGCTCGAGCGGATCGCCGACGGCAGCTACGGGATCTGCGAGTCCTGCGGCAACCCGATCGGCAAACTTCGCCTTCAGGCCTTCCCTCGTGCGACCCTATGCGTGACATGCAAGCAGAAGCAGGAGCGCCGCTAATCAGTCCGCCGTCCCCCACGCAGGAGCCCACCGGGCGTCCGTCCCGTCGCCCCCGACTCTTCGCGGTGCTCATCGCCGCGGCCGTCGTGGTCTACGCCGCGGACCAGCTCGCCAAGGCCTGGGCCCTCGCACACCTCCAGCCGGACGTCCCCCAGGACCTCCTCGGCCCGGTGCTGCGCCTCGACCTCACCCGCAACCCCGGAGCCGCCTTCTCCATCGCCACGAGCGCCACGTGGGTGCTCACCCTGATCGCGGCCGCCGTCGTGGTGGTCATCATCGTGACCAGCCGTCGGCTCGGCAGCCTCGGCTGGGCCTGGGCCCTGGGGCTGCTGCTCGGTGGGTCGCTGGGCAACCTGACCGACCGCATGGCCCGCCCGCCCGGCGTGGGCCGTGGGCACGTGGTCGACTTCCTCATGCTGCCGCACTGGCCGATCTTCAACGTGGCCGACTCGGCCATCGTCTCCGCCGCCGTGCTCATCGGGCTGCTGGCCGTGCGCGGGGTCAGCATCGACGGCTCGCGCACGCAGCCGCACGCACCCAAGCACGAGGCAGGGGCCCACACCGATGCCTGACGTCCGTTCCCTCCCCGTCCCGGACGGCCTCGAGGGTGAGCGGGTCGACGCCGCCCTCGCCCGGCTCTTCGGGCTGTCGCGCACCAAGGCCGCCGACCTCGCCGCCGACGGCGCGGTCACCCTGGACCAGAAGGCCGTCGGCAAGTCCGACCGGGTCGTCGCCGGCGCCTGGCTCGAGGTGGCGCTGCCCGACCCCGACCCCGCCCCCGCGCTGGCCGTGGTGGCCGAGCCGGTCCCCGGCATGACCGTCATCCACGACGACGACGACCTCGTCGTGGTCGACAAGCCGGTCGGCGTCGCCGCCCACCCCAGCGTGGGCTGGACCGGACCCACCGTGATCGGCGGGCTGGCCGCCGCCGGCTACCGCATTGCGACCTCCGGCGCCTCCGAGCGTCAGGGCATCGTGCACCGGCTCGACGTGGGCACCAGCGGCCTGATGGTCGTGGCCAAGAGCGAGCACGCCTACAGCCTGCTGAAGCGGGCGTTCAAGGCACGCACGGTCGAGAAGACCTACCACGCGCTGGTGCAGGGCCTGCCCGACCCTGTGCAGGGCACGATCGACGCCCCCATCGGCCGGCACCCCAGCTACGACTACAAGTTCGCCGTGCTCGCCAGCGGCAAGCCGAGCATCACCCACTACGAGGTGGTCGAGGCGTTCCGCTCGGCCTCGCTCGTGGAGGTCCACCTCGAGACCGGCCGCACCCACCAGATCCGGGTGCACTTCTCGGCCCTGCGCCACCCCTGCGCCGGCGACCTGACCTACGGCGCCGACCCGGTCCTGGCCAGGCGGCTCGGCCTGGAGCGGCAGTGGCTGCACGCGGTCCGGCTCGGCTTCGAGCACCCCGGGACGGGGGAGTGGGTCACCTTCGAGAGCCGCTACCCCGAGGACCTGCAGACCGCGCTCGACCGCATCGGCGCCTGACCAGCGGGTGCCCCGCGCACCCCTCCCCGGCGTGTCGCCAGCGACGCGCCGGGGGCCGGCGACACGCGCCCGCGGGGTGACCACACGGCATACCGGCGGTGTCATCGGGGGCAACTAGACTCGCCCCCGATGACCACTCAGGCAGCCTCCGAGAACAGCTTCGTCCACCTGCACAACCACACCGAGTACTCCATGCTCGACGGTGCGGCCCGGATCGACGAGCTGTTCGAGGCTGCGGCGCAGATGGGCATGCCCGCCCTCGCGACCACGGACCACGGCTACGTCTTCGGCGCCTACGAGTTCTGGAAGAAGGCGCAGAAGCACGGGGTCAAGCCGATCATCGGCGTCGAGGCCTACCTCACCCCGGGCACGCACCGCACCGACAAGACGCGGGTCAAGTTCGGCGACGGTGGCCGCGACGACGTCTCCGGCTCCGGTGCCTACACCCACATGACGCTGTGGGCGCGCAACAACACCGGCATGCACAACCTGTTCCGGATGAGCTCGCTGGCCAGCCTCGAGGGCTACTACTTCAAGCCGCGCATGGACCGCGAGCTGCTCAGCCAGTACGGCGAGGGCCTCATCGCGACCACGGGGTGCCCGTCGGGTGAGGTGCAGACGCGCCTGCGCCTGGGGCAGTACCAGCAGGCGGTCGAGGCCGCGGCGGAGTTCCGCGACATCTTCGGCGCGGAGAACTTCTACTGCGAGGTCATGGACCACGGCCTGGGCATCGAGCGCGACGTCCAGAAGGACCTGCTGCGCCTGGCCCGTGACCTCGGGCTGCCGCTGGTGGCCACCAACGACCTGCACTACACCAAGGCCGAGGACTCCCAGGCGCACGCGGCGCTGCTGTGCGTGCAGTCCGGCTCGACCCTGATGGACCCCAACCGGTTCAAGTTCGACGCCGACGAGTTCTACCTGAAGTCGCCGCAGGAGATGCGCCACCTCTGGCGCGAGCTACCCGAGGCGTGCGACAACACCCTGCTCATCGCGCAGCGCTGCGAGGTCTCCTTCACCGAGGGCGAGGGGCGCTACATGCCGCGCTTCCCCTGCCCGCCCGGGGAGGACGAGACCTCGTGGTTCATCAAGGAGGTCGAGACCGGCCTGCGCCGGCGCTTCCCCGAGGGCGTGCCGGACTACGCGACCAAGCAGGCGGCCTACGAGATCGAGGTCATCGTCGGCAAGGGCTACCCCGGCTACTTCCTCGTCGTCGCCGACTTCATCAACTGGGCCAAGCGCAACGGCATCCGGGTCGGCCCCGGCCGTGGCTCCGGCGCCGGGTCCATGGCCGCCTACGCGATGGGCATCACCGACCTCGACCCGGTCCCGCACGGCCTGATCTTCGAGCGGTTCCTCAACCCAGAGCGACCCTCGATGCCCGACTTCGACGTCGACTTCGACGAGCGCCGGCGCGGTGAGGTGATCCGGTACGTCACCGAGAAGTACGGCGAGGAGCGCGTCGCGCAGATCGTCACCTACGGCACGATCAAGGCCAAGCAGGCGCTCAAGGACGCCAGCCGGGTCATGGGCTTCCCCTTCGCCATGGGCGAGAAGCTCACCAAGGCCATGCCGCCGGCGGTCATGGGCAAGGACATCCCGCTGACGGGGATCTTCGACCCCGAGCACAAGCGCTACGCCGAGGCGGCCGAGTTCCGCCAGGTCCACGACGAGGACCCGCAGGCCCAGGAGGTCGTCAAGACCGCGCTCGGCCTCGAGGGCCTCAAGCGCCAGTGGGGCGTGCACGCCGCCGGCGTGATCATGTCCAGCGAGCCGCTGATCGACCTCATCCCGATCATGCGCCGCGAGCAGGACGGCCAGATCATCACCCAGTTCGACTACCCCAGCTGCGAGACGCTGGGGCTGGTCAAGATGGACTTCCTCGGCCTGCGCAACCTCACGATCCTCGACGACGCCGTCGCCAACGTGAAGCTCAACCGCGGCATCGACCTCGACCTCGACGCGCTGTCCAAGGACATGACCGACGAGGCCGCGTTCGCCCTGCTGGCCCGCGGCGACACGCTGGGCGTCTTCCAGCTCGACGGTGGCGGCATGCGCACCCTGCTGCGCCAGATGCAGCCGGACAACTTCGAGGACATCTCCGCCGCCCTCGCGCTCTACCGCCCCGGCCCGATGGGCGCCAACAGCCACACCAACTACGCGCTGCGCAAGACCGGCAAGCAGCCGATCACCCCGATCCACCCCGAGCTGGCCGAGCCGCTCGACCCGATCCTGTCGATGACCCAGGGCCTGATCGTCTACCAGGAGCAGGTCCAGCAGATCGCCCAGAAGGTCGCCGGCTACACGCTCGGCAAGGCCGACCTGCTGCGCCGCGCCATGGGCAAGAAGAAGAAGGAGGTCCTCGACGCCGAGTTCGTGCCCTTCAGCCAGGGCATGAAGGACAACGGCTACAGCGACGCGGCGATCAAGACGCTGTGGGACATCCTCGTCCCCTTCTCCGACTACGCCTTCAACAAGGCGCACACCGCCGCCTACGGCCTGGTGTCCTACTGGACCGCCTACCTCAAGGCCAACTTCCCGGCCGAGTACATGGCCGCGCTGCTGACCAGCGTCCGCGACGACAAGGACAAGTCGGCGCTCTACCTCAACGAGTGCCGGCGCATGGGCATCAAGGTGCTGCCGCCGGACGTCAACGAGTCGATCGCCAACTTCGCCGCCGTCGGCACCGACATCCGCTTCGGCATGGCCGCGATCCGCAACGTCGGCACCAACGTCGTCGACGCCATCGTCGCCGCCCGCGAGGAGAAGGGGCGCTACGCCTCGTTCAAGGACTTCCTCGGCAAGGTGCCCGCCGTCGTCTGCAACAAGCGCACCATCGAGTCGCTGATCAAGGCCGGCGCGTTCGACTCCCTCGGCGAGAGCCGGCGCGGCCAGGTCGCCGTCCACGAGCAGTACGTCGACGCGCTCGTCGAGGTGAAGAAGAAGGAGGCGATCGGGCAGGACTCGCTGTTCGGCTCCTTCGGCGACGAGGACGCCGACGGTCTCGGCGGCGGCGACGTCTTCGACGGCCTCGCCCCGGTGCCCAAGGGGGAGTGGGACAAGCAGACGCTGCTGGCCTTCGAGCGCGAGATGCTCGGCCTCTATGTCTCCGACCACCCGTTGTTCGGCATCGAGCACGTGCTCTCCCAGCACGCCGACACCTCGATCGCCACCCTCAACGGCGAGGAGGGCAAGCCCGACGGCACTACGGTGACCATCGCCGGGCTGATCACCGGCCTGCAGGTCAAGCGCACCAAGAAGGGCGACCTCTGGGCGATCGCCACGGTCGAGGACCTCGACGGCGCGATCGAGTGCCTGTTCTTCCCCTCGGCCTACATGACGGTCTCGACGATGCTGGGCCACGACGTCGTCTGCGTGGTCAAGGGCCGGGTCAACCGGCGCGACGACTCGGTCTCCATCTACGCCCAGGAGCTGACCCTGCCCGACCTCAAGGAGGGTCCGCGCGGACCGGTCGTGGTCAGCCTGCCGCTGGCACGCGCCACCAACGGCGTCGCCGAGCGGATCAAGGGCGTGCTCTCCGACCACCCGGGCGTCACCGAGGTGCACCTGCGGCTCACCCAGCCCGGCCGTTCGGTGCTCGTCCGGCTCGACGACACGCTGCGCGTCACCGCCTCGCCGGCGCTGTTCGGCGACCTCAAGGCGCTGCTCGGCCCCGCCTGCCTCAGCGGCTGACCTGCGCGGTCGGTATGCCGGGTGCGCACCGCGCGCACCCGGCATACCGGGCGCTGTCATCCGGCGCCGTCAGCCGGCGCAGCGGTGGCGCCGGCCGGGCAGGACGTTTCGCGGTGGTCGGGACGGGACCGGTGGGGTGATGCTTGGTCACGTGGAGGACATCGCCTCGGCTGCCGAGCTGGCCCAGCGACTCGCCGGCACCGGATACCTGGCCGACGAGGGCCTGGCGACCATCGGCTTCATCGCGCTCGCCATGCACCGGCCGCTGCTCCTGGAGGGCGAGCCGGGCACGGGCAAGACGGCACTGGCGGAGGCGCTTGCCGAGAGCCTGGACCTGCCGTTGATCCGGCTCCAGTGCTACGAGGGCATCGAGGCCAGCCAGGCCCTCTACGACTGGGACTTCCCGCGGCAGATCCTGCACCTGCGGACCATCGAGGCCACCCGCGCAGCGCAGGAGGGTGTCGACGTCGAGGAGGTCGAGAAGTCCTTGTTCGACGAGCGCTTCCTGCTGGCCCGGCCGGTGCTGCGGGCGCTGCGCGAGAGCCCGGCCGTGCTCCTGGTCGACGAGATCGATCGGGCCGACGACGAGTTCGAGGCGTTCCTGCTGGAGGTGCTCTCGACCTACCAGGTCTCCATCCCCGAGCTGGGGACCATCACCGCGACCCGGCCACCGGTCGTCGTGCTCACCTCCAACCGCACCCGCGAGGTGCACGACGCGCTCAAGCGGCGCTGCCTCTACCACTGGATCGACCACCCCGGCATGGCCCGCGAGGTCGAGATCGTCCGGCGACGGCTGCCGCAGGTGTCGCAGCGGCTCGCGGGGCAGGTCGTGGCGGCGGTGCAGCGGATGCGCGCCAACGCCGACCTGCTCAAGCCACCGGGCGTCGCCGAGACGCTCGACTGGACCGAGGCGCTGCTGGCACTGGGCCGCGACAGCCTCGACCTCGAGACGGCGGCGGCCACGCTGGGGGCGGTGCTGAAGTACCGCGAGGACGCCGACCGGGTGCGCGCCTCGCTCGACACAGTCCTGGCCGGCTGAGATGACCGCCGCACCGGCGTTCGAGGCGGACCGCGTCATGGTCGGCTTCGCGACGGCGCTGCGGCACGCGGGCGTGCCGGTGACCTCCGACCGCACGCAGACGTTCCTGCGCGCGGTCGCCCAGGTCGGCGCGGACGACCCGCAGGCCGTCTACTGGGCCGGGCGCGCCACCTTGTGCGCGGGCCCGGACGACCTGCGCCGGTACGACGCGGTGTTCGGCGCGTTCTTCGCCGGCTCGTGGCGGCGAGGCGGGCCGCCGTCGGCGGCGTCGGTGCCGCGGCAGGCTCCGCTCGAGGAGTCCGGCGACACCGGTGCAGAGGCCGAGGAGGACGCCACGGTGCGGGCGATGGCCAGCCGGGTGGAGGTCCTGCGCCACCGTGACATCGCCGACCTCGATGCCGCTGAACGCGCAGCGCTGGCAAGGCTTTTCGCAACCCTGCGGCCCCGGCTGCCGCGTCGACGCGGCACGCGTCACCGACCGGCCCCGCGCGGGCCGATCGATGCACGCCGGACGATGCGCGACGCGCTGCGCCGGGCGGGAGAGCCGGGTCCGATCCGGCACCGACGGCGCGCGCCCCGGCCCCGCAGGGTCGTCCTGGTCGTCGACGTCTCCGGGTCGATGTCCCCCTACGCCGACAGCCTGCTGCGCCTGGCGCACGTCCTGGTGCAGGTCGAGCCGCGCAGCGTCGAGGTGTTCACCATCGGCACGCGGCTCACCCGGGTGACGCGGGCCCTGCGGCAGCGCGACCCGGCCACCGCCCTGCGCCTGGCCGGGGAGACGGTGCCCGACTGGTCCGGCGGCACCCGGCTCGGGGAGTCGCTCAAGGCGTTCTGCGACCGGTGGGGGCAGCGCGGCCTGGCGCGCGGGGCCGTGGTCGTGGTGTGCAGCGACGGGTGGGAGCGGGGTGACTGCACCCTGCTGGCGCAGCAGATGCGCCGGCTGGCGCGCCTCGCCCACCGCGTCGTGTGGATGAACCCGCACCGGGGCAAGGTGGGCTACGAGCCGGTCCAGGCGGGGATGGCCGCGGCCCTGCCGTACGTTGACGACTTCGTGGCCGGGCACAGCCTGGCGACGTTCGCGACCCTGATCGAGGTGGTGGCTGATGCGTGACGTGCTGCCGGAGCTCAAGCGCTGGTGGTCGGCCGGGGACACGGTGGGGGTCGGGACCGTCGTGGCGACCTTCCGCTCCGCGCCGCGCCAGCCCGGTGCGGCCATGCTGGTCGGCCCGGACGCGACCGTCGTCGGGTCGGTGTCCGGAGGCTGCGTCGAGGGCGCCCTCTACGAGCTGGCCCAGGAGGTCGTGGCCTCACGGCGCCCGGTCCTGCAGCGCTACGGCGTCAGTGACGACGACGCCTTCGCGGTGGGCCTGACCTGCGGCGGGATCCTCGACGTCTACGTCGAGGAGGTCGACCGGCAGTCGTTCCCCGAGCTCGGCGAGGTCATGGCCGACATCGAGGCCGAGCGGCCCGTCGCG
Organism: Oryzihumus sp.; assembly: GCF_054325275.1. Classification (NCBI taxonomy): domain Bacteria; kingdom Bacillati; phylum Actinomycetota; class Actinomycetes; order Micrococcales; family Intrasporangiaceae; genus Oryzihumus; species Oryzihumus sp. The sequence goes on along the minus strand of NZ_JBTCWL010000004.1, from coordinate 41,688 downwards.
GTGGTCACGGTCATCGCCCACCCGGACCCGGCGCGGGTCGGGCGGCGCATGGTGGTGCGCCCGCCGGGCGGCGAGCCCGAGCGGCAGGGCTCGCTCGGCTCCGAACGGGTCGACGACGCGGTGGCCGACGACGCCCTCGGGCTGCTGGCCGCCGGCAGGGTCGAGACGCTGGAGTACGGGCCGGAGGGTGAGCGCCGCGGCGAGGGGCAGCGGGTCTTCGTCCAGTCGTTCGCGCCGGCCCCCCGGATGATCGTCTTCGGCGCCATCGACTTCGCCGCCGCGGTCGCGCGCATGGGCACCTTCCTCGGCTACCGCGTCACGGTCTGCGACGCCCGCCCGGTCTTCGCCACGAGGACTCGGTTCCCCTCGGCTGACGAGGTCGTCGTGGAGTGGCCGCACCGCTACCTGGCCGCCGAGGCCGAGGCGGGGCGCCTGGACGAGCGGACGGTGATCTGCGTGCTGACCCACGACCCGAAGTTCGACGTGCCGGTCCTGGAGGTGGCGCTGCGGCTGCCGCACGTGGCCTATGTCGGCGCGATGGGGTCACGGCGCACCCACGAGGACCGGATGGCCCGGCTGGTCGAGGCCGGCCTGACCGCCGGGGAGCTGTCCCGGCTGGCCAGCCCGATCGGCCTCGACCTCGGGGCGCGCACCCCGGAGGAGACCGCCGTGAGCATCGCCGCCGAGATCATCGCGCTGCGCTGGGGAGGCGCAGGGGAGCGGCTCGGCGAGCTGTCCGGGGCCATCCACCACCACGGCTGAGGCCCGACCGGCATAGGACTTCTGGCGCTTGTCGCGCCCGCGCTTCGGGGGGACCATCCGAGCAGCGAGGGGACCAGTCACCCTGGAGGGCGCATGACCCGGATCAGCATGACGGTTGACGGCAGCACCTACTCCGACGAGGTCGAGCCACGCACCCTGCTCGTCCACTACCTGCGACAGCAGGTGGGCCGGACCGGCACGGTCGTCGGCTGTGACACCAGCAACTGCGGCGCCTGCACGGTGCTGCTGGACGGGCGCAGCGTGAAGTCCTGCACCGTGCTCGCCGTCCAGGCCGACGGCCACGAGGTCACCACCGTGGAGGGGCTGGCCACCGACGGCCGGCTGCACCCGGTGCAGCAGGCGTTCCACGAGTGCCACGCCCTGCAGTGCGGCTACTGCACGCCCGGCATGATCATGGCCTCCATCGACCTGCTCGGGTCCAACCCGCACCCCAGCGAGCAGGAGATCCGCGAGGGCCTCGAAGGCAACCTGTGCCGGTGCACCGGCTACCACAACATCGTCAAGGCCGTGCAGACCGCGGCCGCGGCCACCTCCGAGGCGGCGGCGTCATGACCGCCGTCGACGAGCGCCCCGCCACCGAGGTCGGCAGCCCGCGCCGCCGCAAGGAGGACCTGCGGCTGATCACCGGCCGCACCCGCTGGACCGACAACATCGTCCTGCCCGGCATGCTCCACCTGGCCATGGTCCGCAGTCCCTACGCGCACGCGCGGATCACCAATGTCGACACCGCCGAGGCCAAGGCCGCGCCGAACGTGGTCACCGTGATCACCGGCGCCGACGTGGCCGCCGAGCAGGGCAGCCTCCCCAACGCGTGGCCGATCACGACCGACCAGAAGACGCCCAACCACCCGTCCATCGCGGTCGACCGGGTGACGTTCGCCGGGGAGGTCGTCGCCGTCGTCGTGGCGCGGTCGGCGGCCGAGGCGCGCGACGCGGCTGAGCTCGTCGACGTCGACTACGAGGAGCTGCCGGCCGTCCTCGACCTCAAGGAGGCGGCAACGGACCAGGTCCTGGTCCACCCCGAGCTCGGCACCAACAGGATCGCCTTCTGGCAGTTCGACTCCGCGAACGCCGGCTCGGGCTCGTCCGTGGAGGACGCCATCGCCGAGGCGCGCGAGAACGGCATCCTCCTCGAGCGGGAGTACCGGCAGCAACGCCTCATCCCGGCGTTCATGGAGCCCCGCTCGTGCGTGGTCGACCCGACGGGTGAACAGACCACCGTGTGGTCCTCGACGCAGATCCCGCACATCCTGCGGTTGATGTACGCGATGTGCCTCGGCGTGCCGGAGTCCAAGGTCCGCGTCATCGCGCCCGACGTCGGCGGGGGCTTCGGCGGCAAGCTGCAGGTCAACCCCGAGGAGTTCATCACGTTCCTCGCCGCCCGCAGGGTGGGCAAGCCGTGCAAGTACACCGAGACCCGCTCCGAGTCCCTCATGGCCAGCCACCACGGTCGGGACCAGTGGCAGAAGGTGACGCTGGCCGCGACCAAGGACGGCACCGTGACTGGCCTGAAGGTGGACCTGCTGACCGACCTCGGCAGCTACGTCTCCCTGCTCGGCGGTGGGACGCCCGTGCTGGGCGCGTTCATGTTCAACGGGATCTACAAGTTCGGCGCCTACCAGTTCAACCTGACCCCGGTCCTCACGAACAAGACGTGGACCGACGCCTACCGCGGCGCGGGCCGGCCGGAGGCGACGTTCGCGATCGAACGGATCATGGACGACCTGGCTGCCGAGCTCGGACAGGACCCGTTGCTGGTCCGCGAGAGGAACTGGATCCGCCACGAGGAGTTCCCGTTCACGACCGTCGCGGGGCTCCAGTACGACTCCGGCAACTACGAGGCCGCGACGGCCAAGGCCAGGGAGCTCTTCGGCTACGACGAGCTCCGGGCCGAGCAGCGGCGGCGTCGGGAGTCGAACGACCCCGTCCAGCTCGGCATCGGGGTGTCCACCTTCACCGAGATGTGCGGGCTCGCCCCCTCACGCATCCTCGGGCAGCTGAACTATGGGGCCGGGGGCTGGGAGTCCGCGACCGTGCGGATGCTGCCCACCGGCAAGGTCGAGGTCGTCACCGGCACCAGCCCGCACGGCCAGGGCCACGAGACCGCCTGGTCGCAGATCGTGGCCGACCGGCTCGGCGTGCCGTTCGAGGACGTCGAGGTGCTGCACGGCGACACGCAGATCTCGCCCAAGGGCCTGGACACCTACGGCTCGCGCTCGCTGGTCGTCGGCGGCATGGCGCTGGTCAAGGCCGCAGACAAGGTGATCGAGAAGGCCCGGCCCATCGCTGCGCACCTGCTCGAGGCCAACGTCGACGACCTCGAGTTCAGTCGGGGCCGGTTCGGCGTCAAGGGCACGGACAAAGGGATGGCCATCGGTGAGGTCGCCCTCGCCGTCTTCACCGCGCACCACCTGCCCGACGGCGTGGAGTCCAGCCTGGACTCCGAGGCCACCTTCAACCCGGTCACCTTCTCCTTCCCGCACGGTACCCACCTGTGCGCGATCGAGGTCGACACTGAGACCGGCGCGACGAGAATCCGCTCGTACGTCTGCGTCGACGACATCGGGTCCGTGATCAACCCGCTCATCGTCGAGGGGCAGGTGCACGGCGGGCTCGTGCAGGGCATCGCCCAGGCCCTCTTCGAGGAGGCTGTGTATGACGAGTCCGGCACCTTGGTGACGGGGTCCTTCGTCGACTACCTGGTCCCGAGCGCCGCCGACGTCCCGTCGTTCGTCACGGCCCGCACCGAGACCCCCTCGACGACCAACGAGCTCGGGGTCAAGGGCGTCGGGGAGACCGGTGCCATCGCCTCGACCCCGGCGGTGGTCAACGCCGTGCTCGATGCGCTGCGCCCGTTCGGGGTCAGCGACATCACGATGCCGTGCACGCCGCACCGCGTGTGGCGGGCGATCCACGGACACGACGCGGCGACCCCCACGAGACCGAGCAGCGAGCAGTCGGTCGCCGAGCAGGGCGAGGGAGGGCAGCAGGCATGATCCCGGCCCAGTTCGACTACCACGCCCCGACCTCGGTGGACGAGGCGCTGCAGCTGCTCCGTGACGCGGACGATGCCAAGGTGCTCGCCGGCGGGCAGAGCCTCATCCCCGTGCTCCGGCTCCGTCTCGCAGCGCCCGCGACGATCGTCGACCTCGGGCGCATCGCCTCCCTGCGCGGCGTCCGTGAGGACGGCGACGCGGTCGTCATCGGCGCCATGACCCCGCACCACGAGGTCGCCGACCACCCGCTGGTCCGTGAGCACGCGCTGCTGCTGGCCCTCGCCACCGAGACGGTGGCCGACCCGCAGATCCGTCACCGGGGCACGCTCGGCGGTGCGCTCGTCCACGCCGACCCGGCCGGGGACCTGCTCGCCCCCGCCCTGGCCCTGGGAGCGCAGATGGTCATCCAGGGCAGCGGCGGCACCCGCACCGTCGACGCGTCGGACTTCTTCCAGGGCCTGTTCACCACGGTGGTGGGTGAGGACGAGCTGCTCAGCGAGATCCGCGTGCCCAAGCACACGGGCTGGGGCGCGCAGTACGAGAAGTTCACCCGCGTGGCCCAGCAGTGGTCGATCGTCGCCGTCGCGGCCACGGTGCGCGTCGAGGGCGGCACCATCGCCGAGGCGCGGGTGGCCCTGACCAACATGGGGTCCACCCCCGTGCGCGCCACGGCTGTCGAACAGGCACTCGTCGGTGCGGCCCCGACGCAGGAGGCGGTCCGCGCCGCAGCCGCGTCCGCCGCCGAGGGCACGCAGCCGCCGAGCGACACCAACGGGGACGCCGACTACCGTCGGCACCTCGCCACCGTGCTGACCGCCCGAGCGGTGCTCGCCGCCGCCGGATGACCGCCGATGCCGTCCCGCGTCCCGGGCGGGAGCCGGGGGCGCGGGACGGCACCGCCTGACTCGCAGGAGGTTCCGTGCAGCTCCAGCACCGGTTCACCGTGCCGGCCACCATCGACACCACCTGGGCCACCTTCAACGACCTCGAACGCACGGCCTCCTGCTTCCCCGGCGCCGAGGTCACCTCGGTCGAAGGGGAGGGGTTCACCGGGAACTGCAAGGTCAAGCTGGGGCCGATCTCGTTGCAGTACAACGGGACTGGCCGCTTCGTCGAGCGCGACGAGTCAGTGCACCGGGCCGTGATCGAGGCCAAGGGCAAGGACCGCCGAGGCAACGGCACCGCGGCGGCGACCGTGACCCTCCAGCTTCGCGACGCGGGGGAGGGCGCGACCGAGGCGGTCGTCGACACCGACCTCAACATCACCGGCAAGCCGGCGCAGTTCGGTCGTGGGGTCATGCAGGACGTCTCGGACAAGCTGCTCGCCCAGTTCGTCGACTGCCTCCGGGCCGAGCTGACCCCACCCACGGAAGCCGCGGCGCCCGAGGGTGGAGCGGTCGCCGCCGCCCCGACCGAGCCAGCCGCCGCAGCGACTCCCGGGCCGGCGCCGACTGCCAGTCCTGCGGCGGCTCCCTCGCCCCCGTCGCACCGGCGGCCTGCCGAGCTCGACCTCGGCACGACGGTGCTCCCGGTCCTGCTGCGCCGCTACGCGCCGTACCTCGCCGGCGCCCTCATCCTCACCGGAGCCGCGCTCCTGGTGCGTCGCCTCCGGCGCCGCCGCTGAGGCCCGGGGCGCTCGGAGCGCCCTCAGCCGGTGACGAAGGTCGCCATCATCCCCATGTCCTCGTGCTCGGCGTTGTGGCAGTGCACGACGAAGCGGCCTGCGTAGTCGGTGAACCGCACCGCGATGGCGACCTCCTCGCCGGCGCGCAGGCTGACCGTGTCCTTCCAGCCGTGGTCGTCCGGGCCGGGACCCGCCCGCCCCCGGCCGAGCACCTCGAACTGCTCCAGGTGCAGGTGCACCGGGTGGCTCACGTCGCTGGACAGGTGCCACACCTCGAGCTGCCCGAGGACCGGCCTGGCCAGGGGCCGGTCCGGCGCGAACGCGTCGCCGTTGATGGTCCAGGTGCCGCCGGCCCCGCCCCAGCGCTGGAAGGCCATGCTCCGGTGGACCACCGCAGCGCGCGGGTCGAACGCCGGCCCGGACGCCAAGGTGGATGGCACCCGCGAGGGGTCGGCCACCCGGGCGCCCACGACGAAGAGCATCACCTGACGGGTCCGACCCTGCCCGGCCCGGTTGACCAGCTGCACCCGCGCCCCGGGCCGGTAGCGGGCGAAGTCGACAACCACGTCGCAGCGCTCGCCGGGCGCCAGGCGGATCGTGTCCCGGGGCAGGGGTCGCCGCAGCAGGCCGCCGTCCGAGGCCACCTGGACGAGGCCGCCCCCGCCCGGCGGCGGGGGGTCCAGCGCGAGCGACCATGCGCGGGCGTTGGAGCCGTTGAGCAGGCGGAGCCGGTGCCGGGCCCCGGCCACCTCGTGCCGCGGCCACGGCACCCCGTTGACGAGAACCACGTCGCCGAGCACCCCGTCCATGAACGGGGTGGCCATGGCGTGCCCCGGCTCGGTCATCGGTCCGGTGACGGGGTAGGTGAGCGTGCCGTCGGCCCCGAACGCCCGGTCACAGAGCAGGACCGGGAGATCCCGTTCGCCCGTGGGCAGGCCCAGGGCGTCCTCGGCCGGGTCCAGCACGAGGTGGAAGCCCATGAGGCCGCGCCACAGCGCGCGACCGGTCGCCCCCATCCAGTGGTCGTGGTACCACAACGTCGCCGCCCGGGGCTGCGGCGGCACCACGTAGTCCCGGGTCCCGGAGGCCACCCGCGCCGCGGGGTCGGCGAGCACACCGAGGGCGCCGGCGGGCAGCCCGGCGTCGTTGCCGCCCCCGGCGCGCTGGCCGCTGGGTCCGAGGTGCGCCGCGCCGCTGCCGGGGGCCGTGCCGCCGCCGGCCGTGACGCCCGCACCGTAGGTCACCGGGCCGGACCCGACGGGCAGGAGGACGTCGGTCGGGAAGCCGTCGTCCCCGGCCGGCACGTGGCCGCCGTGCAGGTGCATCACCACGGGGACCGGCAGCTCGTTGGTGTGCCGCACGACCGTGCGCCGCCCGACGGTGGAGACGATGGTGGGGCCGGGGAAGCTGCCGGCATACGTCCACAGCGGCGTCGCGAGGCCGGGGAGCACCGGGAGGGTGCGCTCCAGCTCGTGCACCTCGTAGACGTCCGTGTCCCCGGTGGTGCTCACCGGCACGGCCACTGGCGGCACCACGAACGGCAGGGTGTATGCCGCGGGCAGCGGCGCGCGGCTGGCCACCAGGCCGCCCGGGACGGTGTCCTGCCCCCGGGCGCGGGCGCCCAGCGCCAGCCCGAGGGTGGTCACGGCTGCGGTGCCGGTGCCCACGGCGAAGGCGCGCCGGGTGAACGTGGCGCCCATGCCAGCAGGCTAGGTCCGGTCGAGCGTCCCTGTCCGCCGAACGAGCACGGCACCGGCCACGTGCTCGGGGCGGAACCCGCGACCCACCAGGCGGGCGGCCAGGCGCTGCACGATCGGCTGGACCGCGCGTCCCAGCAGGCGCACCGGCCGGGGGAAGCTCCGGGGCACGCCGGCCGCCGGGCCACCAGGGCGCACGACCTGGCGGTGCAGCAGCACCTGCAGGGACTGCATCGCCACGGTCGGGCGCTCGCGCCGGCGCTGGACCGCGGCCAGCGTGGCCTCGGGGACGGCCCCCTGCCGCAGCGCCCCGGTCAGCAAGTTGGCGGCGGCGACCGCGTCCTGCACCGCGAGGTTGATGCCGACCCCGAACGCGGGGGACATCGCGTGGGCCGCGTCGCCGATGAGCAGCAGGCCCGGGCGGTGCCACCGGGTCGCCCGGTTGACCTGCACGGTGAGCAGCTTGACCTGGTCCCACTCGCGCAGCTCGCCGACCACCTCGCCCAGGAACGGCGCGGCGCCGACCACCCGCTCCCGCAGCCGGGCCATCCCCTCGGCCCGGACCCGGGTCAAGCCGCCCTTGGGGATGAGCATCCCCGACTGGTAATAGCTGCCCCGGTCGATGGTGAGCACCATCTCGCCGGCGTCGAGGTAGGCCAGCGTCGGCGGTGGCTCCACCGCGGGCTTGGGCAGCCGGAACCACAGCACGTCGATCGGCACCCCGGACTCGCGAACCGGCATACCGGCTTGGTGGCGCAGCGTCGAGCTGCGTCCGTCGGCCGCGATGGTGAGGTCGGCGCGGACCTCCAGCCCGCCCTCGGCGGTGCGGGCGCGCACCCCGGTGACCGCGCCCCGGTCCCACAGCAGCTCGGTGGCCTCGGCGCCCATGACCAGGTGGAAACCGGGGAAGGCGCCGGCCTGCCGGGCGATGAAGTCCAGCAGGTCCCACTGCGGCATCAGGCCGAGGAACGCGCACGGCCCGCCGAGCGTGGCGAAGTCCACCGGGGTGAGCCGGTGGCCGTTGACCACCACGTCGAGGGTGCGGACCTCGTTCTGCAGCAAGGGGCGCAGCTGCTCGAACAGGCCCAGCTCGCGGAAGACCTCCAGCGTGGAGGGGTGGATGGTGTCGCCGCGGAAGTCGCGCAGGAAGTCGGTGTGCTTCTCCAGGACGACGACGTCCACGCCGGCCCGGGCGAGCAGGTGGCCCAGGACCATGCCAGCCGGTCCGCCACCGGCGATGCAGCACCGCGTCCGCAGCGCCCGCGTGCCGTCACCTGCTCCACGGTCAGCCATGACGACACCGTCCCTTCGCCGGTCCTTGCGGTAACTAGGCTGCACCCATGCCTACGCCGCCGCGCGCCAAGCAGGTCGAGACCGTCCGGGACCACCACGGCGACCGCGTCGTCGACCCCTACGAGTGGCTCCGGGACAAGTCCGACCCGGAGGTCATCGCCCACCTCGAGGCCGAGAACGCCTACGCCGAGGCGATGACCGCCCACCTGGAGCCACTGCGGGAGGCGATCTTCGAGGAGATCCGCAGCCGCACCCAGGAGACCGACCTGTCGGTGCCGGTGGCCTACCGGGGGTGGTGGTACTACGCGCGCACGTTCGAGGGCAAGCAGTACGCCACCCAGTGCCGGGCCCCGGTCAGCGACCCCGCGCAGCGGCCGTCGCTCGACGACGGCGCCGCGCCCGCGGGGGAGCAGGTGCTGCTCGACGGCAACGCCGAGGCCGAGGGGCACGAGTTCTTCTCCCTCGGCGCGCTCGAGGTCAGTGACGACGGCGCCCGGGTCGCCTACGCCGTCGACGTCGAGGGCGACGAGCGGTTCGCCCTGCGGGTCAAGGACATCGACACCGGCGAGGTCGTCGACGACGCGGTCGAGGACATCGGCTACGGCCTGGTGTGGTCCCTCGACGGGCGCTACCTGTTCTACACGCGGGTCGACGACGCCTGGCGTCCGCACCAGGTGTGGCGGCACGAGGTCGGCACCCCGGTCGGCGCCGACGTCATGGTCTTCGAGGAGCCGGACGAGCGGTTCTGGCTCGGGATCGGCTCCTCCCGCGACGAGCGCTGGATGGTCATCCAGGTGGCCTCGAAGCTGACCTCGGAGTGCTGGCTGCTCGACGCCGCCACCCCGCTCGCCGAGCCGCGCGTGGTCGCGCCGCGACGGGAGGGCGTGGAGTACGACGTGGAGCCGGCCGGCGACCGGCTGCTGGTCGTGCACAACGCCGGCGACCCCGACTTCGAGGTGGCGCAGGCGCCGCTGGACGCGACCAGCCCCGAGCAGTGGACGCCGTGGATCCCGCCGGTGCCGGGGGAGCGGGTGCTGGGGGTCGAGGCGTTCGCCGGCCACGCGGTGGTCTCCCTGCGTCGTGACGGCCTGAGCGCCCTGCGCGTCCTGCGTCGCGACGAAGGCGCGCCGCAGGGCTTCGGCCCGGCCCGCGAGGTCCGCTTCGACGAGCCGGTCTACTCGGTGTCCACCGGCAACAACCCGGCGTGGGAGGCCACCGAGCTGCAGGTCACCTTCGAGTCGATGGTGACGCCGCGGACCGTCTACGACGTCGACGTCGCGACCGGGGCGCTGACCCTGCTCAAGCGCCAGGCCGTGCTCGGCGGCTACGACCCGGCGGAGTACGAGCAGCACCGGGAGTGGGCCACCGCCGCGGACGGCACCCGGGTGCCCATCTCGCTGGTGCACCGGCGCGGGGTGCGCCCCGACGGGAGCAACCCCGGGCTCCTCTACGGCTACGGCGCCTACGAGATGTCGATGGACCCCTACTTCTCCGTGGCCCGGCTCTCGATGCTGGACCGCGGCTTCGTCTACGCCATCGCCCACGTGCGCGGCGGCGGCGAGATGGGGCGCCGGTGGTACGACGAGGGCAAGCTCGCGGCCAAGCCCAACACCTTCACCGACTTCGTGGCCTGCGCCGACCACCTGGTCGAGGCCGGCTGGGTGCACCCCGACCGGCTGGTCGCCGAGGGCGGCAGCGCCGGCGGGCTGCTCATCGGCGCCGCGGTCAACCTCGCGCCGTCGCGGTTCGCGGCTGTGCACGCCGCGGTGCCGTTCGTCGACGCCCTGACGACCATCCTCGACCCTTCGCTGCCGCTGACCGTGCCGGAGTGGGAGGAGTGGGGCAACCCGCTGGCCGACCCCGAGGTCTACGCCGCGATGAAGGCCTACACGCCGTACGAGAACGTCGCCCCGGTCCGCTACCCCGCGATCCTGGCCACCACCAGCCTCAACGACACCCGGGTCTACTTCGTGGAGCCGGCCAAGTGGGTGGCCCGCCTCCGTGACACGGTCACCAACGACCCCGACGAGCGCCCGGTCCTGCTGCGCACCGAGATGGTCGCCGGGCACGGAGGCAAGAGCGGGCGGTATGACGCGTGGCGGCAGTACGCGTGGGAGCTTGCCTTCCTCATCGACCGGGCGGGAGCGTGGGAGGGCTCCCGGACGTTGACCTGAGCACGGGCCGGGCCACGGCCCGCAGGCCCGCGTCGGCATTCTGCTGACGCGGCACCGTCCCGGCTGTCAAGATCCTGTGTGTGAAGGGCGGAAGGCGATGACGTTGCCGCCGAGCTGGCGCAGCGACACGGCGCTGCTCGACGCGCTCGGCGCTGCCGTCATCGGTGCCGACCTCACCGGGACGATCTTCTACTGCAACGCCGTCGCCGAGGCGCTCTACGGCTACACCCAGGACCAGCTGCGGGGCAGCAGCGTCATGGACCTCCTGGTGCCCACCGGCGGCATGGCCGCGGCCCAGGAGATCATGCGCCAGGTCACCGCCGGGCAGCGGTGGACCGGCGAGTTCCTCGTGCGCACCGCCAGCGGTGCCGAGAAGCTCGTCCAGATCACCGACTCACCCCTGTATGACGCGGGCGAAGTGGTGGGCGTCCTGGGTGTCGCCGAGGACGTGACCGACCTCGAGGCCGCCCGGGCCGGGATCCTGCAGCTGACCACCCGGCTGAACCGGCTGGCCAAGGTCACCGCGGAGCTGGCGGCGGCCCACGATCTGGAGGGCGTCACCGAGACGGTGGTGTCGCACGCCGCGGACGCGGTCGGGGCCAACCTCGCCTCGCTGAGCCTGCTCGAGGACGAGCACAACGTCCGGCTGGTCGGATTCCGTGGTGACGACCGGAGCCTGTCCACCGCCTACGAGCGCTACTCGCTGTCCAACCAGACGCCGTCGGCCGAGGCGATCCGCACCGGCAAGGCGGTCGTCGTCGAGGGCGCCGCCGCGATCAAGGAGCGGTTCCCGGAGACCTACGAGCGGGTGCCGGAGGAACGCACGTTCATCGCCCTGCCGCTGGTGGTGGGGGAGCGGCCGCTGGGGGCGATGGGACTGTCCTTCCCCGGCCCGCGCCACGTCGACGACCAGGAGCTGGAGTTCCTCAGCACCCTGGCCGACGCGACCGCCCAGGCGATCGACCGGCTCCAGGCGCTGGCCGACGCCGCGGACCGCTCGGCCAAGCTGTCCTTCCTCGCCGGTGCGGCGGCCGAGCTGGCCAGCAGCCTGGACTACCGCTCCACCCTGGCCAACGTGGCCCGGCTGGCCGTGCCCACCCTCGCCGACTGGTGCGCCGTCCAGGTCGTCGAGGACGGCAACCTGACCACGCTGGCGGTTGCCCACGTCGACCCGGCCAAGGTGGTCCTGGCCCAGGAGCTGTCGGAGCGCTACCCCCCGGACCCCACGGCGCAGGCCGGCGCCCACCACGTCGCCCGGACGGGGGTCAGCGAGCTGTACCCCGAGGTCACCGACGAGATGCTGGTCGCCGGTGCCCGCGACGAGGAGCACCTGCGCCTGTCCCGGGAGCTGCAGCTGCGCAGCGGCCTGGTCGTGCCGCTCATCGCCCGCCAGCAGGTGCTCGGGGTGCTGACCCTGGTCAGCGCCGAGTCCGGCCACCGCTACGACCAGTCCGACCTGGCCTTTGCCGAGAACCTCGCCCATCGAGCGGCGGTCGCCATCGACAACGCGCTGCTCTACAGCGAGACGCGCGAGGCCTCGCTGCGCCTCCAGCGTGCGGTGTCCCCCGAGCGGCTGGAGGAGCTGCCCGGCTGGGAGCTGGCCGGCGTCTACCGGCCGGCGGGCAGCACCGAGGTCGGGGGCGACTTCTACGACGCGGTCCCGCTGGAGGACGGGCGGCTGGCGGTGTTCATGGGCGACGTCATGGGCCGGGGCCTGCTCGCCGCGGCGTCCATGGCCGTGGTGCGCTCGGCGTTGCGCGCCTACATCGTGATCGACCCCAGCCCGGACGCGGTGATGACCAAGCTCGACGTGATGTTCCGGCGCTACGACATCGCCCAGCTGGTCACCCTGGTCTACCTCGTCGTCGACGCCCAGCGCGACGAGATCGCCCTGGTCAACGCCGGGCACCCGCCACCGCTGGTGGTCGGCCCGGACGGCTTCGTCGAGCGGCTCCCGCTGGCGGAGTCACCACCGCTGGGCCTGGAGGGCTTCGACCGGCGCACGCTGCGGGTGCCGTTCCGCCCCGGTGCCACCCTGCTGGCGTTCACCGACGGCCTGGTCGAGCGCCGCGGCGAGGACATCGACACCGGGCTGGAGCGCCTGGCGCGCCGCGCCGGGACCCTGTCCGGTCCGGACCTGTCCGAGCTGCTCTCGGGGCTCGTCGCCGGGATGACGGACACGGAGCGGGAGGACGACGTGGCCGCGATCGCCGTCCGGCACGTCGAGTCGGCGACCTGAGGCCGATCCCGGGTCAGCCGCGCAAGCGGCTCAGCGGTCGGGCAGCGAGGCGAACGCGTCGTCCGCGGCGCGGTGCAGCTGGTCGGCCAGGTCCCGGACGCGGGCCGCGGTCTCCGACCGGCGGTTCTGCAGCTGCAGGGCGTGGGCGTCGAGCTGGGCCACCCGGGCCTCGGCGGCCTGGATCATGTCGCCGGCGCGGGCCTGGGCGCCGTCGATGATGTCGGCCGCCTCCTGGCGGGCCTGGCGCACGATCTGGTCGCGCTCGACGTTGGCGGCGGCCACGACGGAGTCGGCCACTTCCTGGGCGCGGCCGAGCAGCGCGGTCGCGGCGGCCGAGGTGAGTCCCGGTTCGGCGCTGGCCAGCGCGGCGATGTGCGCGTCCACCTGGCCCGGGTCGTATCCGTGGGCCACCCGCGTGAAACGGGGGCCGGTGCTCTCGGCGTAGGTCACCGCGTGCCCTCCTGCATTCCGGCGTGTGGGTTCGTGGCGAGCCTACACAGCCACACGGGGGGCGCAGGACGGCCCGATCCCGGGTGACGTCAAGACGGCGTCCGGCCCGTGGGCGCCGGGCGGTCCAGCCGGCCACGGTCTGGCCCGGTGCACCCGCGCGCCCACGGTCTGGCCCCGGCGGGGGAGCGGGCGATCAGGCCCGGGCGGGAGAGCGGGCGATCAGCCCCCGCGCGACGAGCTCGACGGTGACGAGCACCGCGACCGACTGGACCAGCAGCAGGGCCACCAGGACGACGAGCTGCACGGCGGCCGCCTGCAGCGGGGAGGCACCGCCGAGCAGCATGCCCACGAAGGCCCCCGGGAGGGTGACCAGGCCCACGGTGCGGGTCTGGTCGAGCCCCGGGACCAGGGCCAGCGCGGCGTCGTCCCGCGCCACCAGCAGGGCGGCGTCGCGGTCGAGCAGCCCGATGGACAGGGCCGCGTCGTACTCCCCGGCCCGGTTCTGCAGCGCGTCCAGGGCGCGGCGGCCGGCCAGCGTCGTGGCCGTCATGGCGTTGCCGATGAGGATCCCGGCGATCGGGACGACGGCGATCGGGCGCAGCGGCACCAGGCCGCTGGCCAGCAGCCCCGCGACTACCGGCGCCGCCCCCGCAAGGACGGGCAGCCCGGCGACCCACCACCGGCCGGAGGCGGCGAGGCGCCGCCCGGCGGTCAGGCTCGCCACGCCGAACATCACCAGGAGGAACGCCGCGGTGAGCGCCCACGAGCGCAGCACCGTGGCGATGACCAGGCCGACCAGGGCCAGCTGCAGCGTCGCGCGTCCGGCGGCGACCAGGTCGTCGCGGGCGTGGCCGAGGCCGCCGCGCAGGTTGATGAGCGCCGCGAGGCCGGTGCACACCACCACGACCGCGGCCAGTCGCAGCAGGCCGCCGGTGCCCTCGACACTGACCAGGGCCTGCGAGGTGAGGTGGCCGGTCGGCATACCCGCAGGCGCGTGGATCACGCGCCGCATTATCCGCCGGACCGTGGGAGGGGCCGCGGGCCGACGCGCGGGACAACCTAGACTGGGCGGGTGATTTCCCGGATTGACCTGCGTGGCCGCGCCCTCGACGTGCGCTCGCTGCGCGAGACGTTGCCCCGTGCGGAGTTCGACGTGGAGGCGGCACTGGACGCGGTGCGGCCCATCTGCGAGGACGTCCGTCATCGTGGTGCGGACGCCCTGCGCGACCTCGGGGAACGCTTCGACGGGGTGCGCCCCGCGCAGCTGCGGGTGCCGGCCGGGGTGCTGGCCGCGGCGCTGGAGCAGCTCGACCCCGCCGTGCGCGCCGCGCTGGAGGAGTCGGTCCGACGTGCCCGCATCGTCCACGAGGACCAGCGCCGCACCGACCACACCACGCAGGTCGTGCCCGGCGGCACCGTCACCGAGCGGTGGATCCCGGTGGACCGGGTCGGCCTCTACGTCCCCGGTGGCGTCGCGGTCTACCCCAGCTCCGTGGTGATGAACGTCGTCCCGGCGCAGATCGCCCAGGTCGGCTCGATCGCCGTGACCAGCCCGCCGCAGCGGGACAACACCGGGGTGTTCGCCGGCTACCCGCACCCGACGATCCTGGCCGCCTGCGCCCTGCTCGGCGTCGACGAGGTCTACGCCGTCGGCGGCGCCCAGGCGGTCGCGATGTTCGCCTACGGCGCCCGCGAGAGCGGCCCGGAGGGGACCAACACCGGCGAGGTGCTCTGCGAGCCGGTCAGCCTGGTCACCGGCCCGGGCAACATCTACGTCGCCGCGGCCAAGCGCGCGCTCAAGGGCCTGATCGGCATCGACGCCGAGGCCGGCCCGACCGAGATCGCCGTGCTCGCCGACGAGACCGCGGACGCCGACCACGTCGCCGCCGACCTGGTCAGCCAGGCCGAGCACGACACCCTCGCCGCGTCGGTCCTCGTCACCGACAGCGAGGAGCTCGTCGCGCGCGTCGAGGAGGCCCTCGAGCGCCGGGTCGCCGCCACCAAGCACACCGAGCGGGTCCGCACCGCGCTGTCGGGACGCCAGTCCGGCATCGTCCTGGTCGACGACCTCGACGCCGGTGTGACCGTGGTCGACGCCTATGCCGCCGAGCACCTGGAGATCCAGACCCGTGACGCCCGTGCGGTCGCGATGCGCATCCGCAACGCCGGGGCGATCTTCGTCGGGCCGTGGGCACCGGTGAGCCTGGGCGACTACGCCGCCGGCTCCAACCACGTCCTGCCCACCGGCGGCTGTGCCTGCCACTCCAGCGGCCTGTCGGTGCAGTCGTTCCTGCGCGGCATCCACCTGGTCGACTACACGCAGGACGCGCTGCGTGACGTCGCCGACCACGTGGTCACGCTGGCCGGCGCCGAGGACCTGCCCGCCCACGGCGAGGCGGTCACGGCGCGGTTCGGTGACGGCCGGTGACCTCGATCGAGCAGCTGCTGCGCCCCGACCTGCGCGGCCACACCGCCTACGGCGCGCCCCAGCTCGAGGTGCCGGTCCGGCTCAACACCAACGAGAACTCGTATGCCGTGCCCGACGACGTCGTCGCGGCGATCGTCGCCGCGGTGGCCGAGGTCGCGCCGACGCTGAACCGCTACCCCGACCGGGAGTTCACCCGGCTGCGTGAGGACCTCGCGTCCTACCTGACGCGCACCGGCGGCGTGACGCTCGACCCGGCGCAGCTGTGGGCCGGCAACGGGTCCAACGAGGTGCTGTTGCACCTGCTGCAGGCCTTCGGCGGCCCGGACCGCACCGCCCTGGGGTTCACCCCGGCCTACTCGATGCACCCGATCATCACCCGCACCACCGGCACCCGCTGGGTCGACGGCCTGCGCGGCGTGCCGGGCGCCGGCGAGTTCGACCTCGACGCCGAGTCGGCGGTCAGCCAGGTCAAGGAGCACCAGCCGCACCTGGTCTTCCTGTGCTCGCCGAACAACCCGACCGGCACGTCACTGGGCCTTGACGTGGTCGAGGCCGTGCACGAGGCGGCCCCCGGCGCGGTGGTCGTGGTCGACGAGGCCTACGCCGAGTTCGCCCGCCCGGGGACGCCGAGCGCGCTGACCCTGCTGCAGGGCCGGCCCCGGCTGGTCGTCACCCGCACCATGAGCAAGGCGTTCGCCCTGGCTGGCGGCCGACTGGGCTACCTCGCGGCCGACCCCGAGCTGGTCGCCGCGCTGCGCCTGGTCCGCATGCCCTACCACCTGTCCGCGCCGACGCAGGCCGTCGCGTGCGCCGCGCTCGAGCACGCCGGGGCGCTGCTCGACACGGTCGAGACGATCAAGGGCCAGCGCGACCGCATCGTCACCGAGCTGGCCGCGATGGGGCTGCGCCCCGTCCCCAGCGACGCCAACTTCGTGCTCTTCGGCGGCCTCGCCGACGAGCACGCGACCTGGCAGGCCCTGCTGGACGAGGGGATCCTCATCCGGGACGTCGGCCTGCCCCACCACCTCCGCGTCACGGCGGGCACCCCCGAGGAGACCGACGCCTTCCTCGCGGCGATGCGCGCCCTGGCACCCACCCACCGGCAGGAGCAGCCCGCATGACCGACCAGGCCATCGACGCCCGCACCACCACCCCCGCCCGCACCGCCCACATCCGGCGGCAGACCCACGAGAGCACGGTCGAGGTCGAGGTCAACCTCGACGGCACCGGCGAGTCGCAGGTCAGCACCGGGGTCCGGTTCTACGACCACATGCTCGCCAGCCTGGCCAAGCACAGCCTCATCGACCTGCGGGTGCAGGCCACCGGGGACGTCGACGTCGACGCGCACCACACCGTGGAGGACGTCGCGATCGTCCTCGGTGAGGCGCTGCGCGAGGCGCTGGGCGACAAGCGCGGCATCTCCCGCTTCGGCGACGCGACCGTGCCGCTCGACGAGACCCTCGTGCAGGCGGTCGTCGATGTGGCCGGGCGCCCCTACGTCGTGCACACCGGCGAGCCCGAGGGCCAGGCCTACGTGCTCATCGGCGGCAGCTACGTCGGTGCCCTGACGCGTCACGTGTTCGAGAGCCTGGCTCACCACGCCGGGATCGCCCTGCACGTGCGGGTGCTGTACGGCCGCGACCCGCACCACCTGGTCGAGGCGCAGTTCAAGGCCGTGGCCCGGGCACTGCGGGCTGCTGTGGCGCGCGACCCGCGGGTCAGCGGCATCCCCAGCGCGAAGGGCAGCCTGTAAACCCCGTGGACGTGCCGTGGCGGTCCGGGCGGCACGGACGGGGCGTGCTGCTCGTCCGCGGCCGCCCCGACGCCGTGGCCACGTGGTCCCGGCGCGGTCTGCTGCCCGTGCACGTGCTGCCCCTCCCGGGGTGGACCGCGGTGCTCCCGGCGGGCCCGTCCCGGGCCCGGGCGCCCTACGACGACGCGCTGACCGTGCTGGCCGCCCGTCCTGTCCCCAGCCGCCTGCGGTCGGCGGTCGGCCTGTTCCGGGTGGAGGACCGCGCCGTGGTGACGCTGCAACCGGGCGGGTGGCGCGCGATACAGCGCTGGGTCGTCTGGGAGCCGGGCCACGGCGTGGTGCGCTCGTCGCGGCTGCCGACCGCGCGGCCGGACGAGCTCGTCGCCGCCGCCGGACTGCGTGACCGGCGGGCGGTGCGCGACGTCGCTGGACTGCTGCACGACGCCGGTGGTGAGGCCGGTGGCCTGCTCGCTTCGCTGATGGAGGTGCTGGACCTGCCCGGCCAGGGTCTGCTGGCCGACCCGCTGTCGGCTGCCGGTGCCGAGGGGGCCCGGCTGGTGGAGCCGGACGAGGCGCATCTGGCGAGGTTCGACTCGATCGTGACGGACGAGGCCCGGCTGCGGGCCGAGATGGAAGGACACTAGATGGCTGCCCGCGTGGTGGTGCTCGACTACGGCAGTGGCAACGTCCGCTCGGCGGTGCGCGCCCTGGAGCGCGTCGGCGCCGATGTCGAGCTCACAGCCGACCGGTCCGCGGTGCTGGCCGCCGACGGCCTGCTGGTGCCCGGCGTCGGCAACTTCCACGCCTGTATGCGCGGGCTGCGGGCTGTCGACGGCCCTCGCCTGATCGAGACGCGCCTGTCCGGCGGGCGACCGGTGCTCGGGGTCTGCGTCGGCATGCAGGTGCTCTTCGAGGGCTCCACCGAGCCCAGCGTCGACGGCGACGAGGCCGGGCTGGGGGAGTGGCCCGGCATGGTCGAGCGCCTCGAGGCCGACGTCGTGCCGCACATGGGCTGGTCGACGGTCAGCGCGGCGCAGGGCACCCGGCTCTTCGCCGGCGTGGAGCAGGAGCGGTTCTACTTCGTGCACTCCTATGCCGCCGCCCACTGGCAGCTCGACCCGCAGGGCGCGTTCGCCGCGATGGCGCCCAAGGTCACCTGGAGCGAGCACGACAAGCCGTTCGTGGCTGCCGTCGAGAACGGCCCGCTGTCGGCTACCCAGTTCCACCCGGAGAAGTCCGGCGACGCCGGCGCCCAGCTGCTGCGCAACTGGGTCCAGTCCCTCTGACCGTCCCCCAGAACGCCCACGACACAAGGAGATCCGTGACCACTGCACCCCGCCTCGAGCTGCTGCCCGCCGTCGACGTGGCAGGCGGCCGGGCCGTCCAGCTGGTCCAGGGAATTGCCGGCAGCGGCGGGGAGTTCGGCGACCCGTGGGAGGCTGCGCTCGCCTGGCAGGAGCAGGGCGCCGAGTGGCTGCACCTGGTCGACCTCGACGCGGCGTTCGGTCGCGGCTCCAATGCCGAGCTGCTCGCGAGCATCGTCGGCCGGCTCGACCTGAAGGTGGAGATGTCCGGCGGCATCCGCGACGCCGCGACCCTGGAGCGGGCGCTGGCCACGGGCTGTCGTCGGGTCAACCTCGGCACCGCGGCGCTGGAGGACCCCGAGTGGACCGCCCGCGCCATCGCCGAGCACGGTGACCGGGTCGCGGTCGGCCTCGACGTGCGCGGCACCACCCTGGCCGCCCGCGGCTGGACCCAGGAGGGTGGGGACCTCTGGGAGACCCTGGCCCGCCTCGACGCCGAGGGCTGCTCGCGCTACGTCGTCACCGACGTCAACAAGGACGGCATGCTCAAGGGCCCCAACCTGGACCTGCTGCGGGACGTGTGCGCCCGCACCGACCGCCCGGTCGTGGCCTCGGGCGGCGTGTCGACGCTCGCCGACATCGAGGCGATCCGCGGGCTCGTGCCGCTCGGGGTAGAGGGGGCGATCGTCGGCTCCGCCCTCTACCGCGGGGCGTTCACCCTGCCCGACGCGCTCGACGTCGCCGGCCGGCCGTGAGCACCCGCCGCGTCGACGCGTCCGGCGGGCCGTGGGAGGACGCCTTCGGCTATGCCCGGGCGGTCCGGGTCGGCAACCAGGTGCACGTCTCAGGTTGCACCGCGGTCGTCGACGGGGCGGTCGCCCACCCCGGTCACGCCGGTGCGCAGGCGCTGGTCGCGCTCGACGCCGCCCTCGCGGCGCTGACCCGGCTCGGCGGCACGGACGCCGACGTGGTCCGCACGCGCATGTACGTCACCGACCGTGCCGACTGCGAGGCCGTGGGCCGGGCCCACGGGTCGCGCCTGGGCGGGGTGCGCCCCGCCGCCACCATGGTGGTCGTCGCCGGTCTCCTCGACCCCGCCATGCTCGTCGAGATCGAGCTCGACGCCGTCGTCACCACCGCGCAGGAGCAGTCATGAGCCACGACTCGGCCGGCATCCCCTTCACCGGCCGGCAGCTGTCCGGCACCGGCTTCGACGACGACACCGGAGCGGCGGACCCGGCCCTGCTGGACGCGCTCGGGCGGCGCGCGGACGAGAGCGCGCTGATGGCCGCGCTGGCCGGCGCCCGGCTGATCGTGCCGATCGTCGCGGCGCCCACCGAGGTTGACGACTCCGGTGACCTGGCGGTCGAGAAGTCCACCGACATGGCCGTGGTCACCCTCACCGCCCCCGATGGCCAGCGTGCCCTGCCGGTGTTCAGCAGCGTCGAAGCGCTCGCGGCCTGGGACGCCTCGGCCCGCCCGTCGCCGGTCACCAGCGCCCTGGCCGCGCAGGCCGCCGTGCAGGAGCGGTGCGACGTCATGGTGCTCGACCTCGGCTCGGGGAGCCCGACCGTGCTGCGCCCGAGCATGCTCTGGGCGCTGGCCCAGCAGCGCGAGTGGTTGCCGGCGTACGAGGACCCGTTCATCGCCCAGGCCCTTGCCCGCGCGACCGCGCAGGAGCCCGACGTCCTCGATGTGTCGACCGAGGCTGGCGAGCCGGGCACTGGCACGCTGCGCGTGGTCCTGTTGCTGCGCCCCGGTCTCGACCCCGGGCAGGTCCAGGCGCTGGCGACGCGGGTGGGGGAGCGGATCGCCACCGACGGCGAGGCCCGGGCCCGGATCGACGCCCTGGCCTTCGCGATCCGTCAGGCGTGAGGCGCCGGCAGCTCGGTGACGCCGACGACGGCGTCGACGTCGATCGGCCCGTAGACGTGCGGAAACTCCTCACCCGTCTCCGGGTTGCCCACCTCCCGCACGAGCGGTGAGGTCAGCCGCGACTCGTCGATCTCCAGCAGCAGCAACGGTTTCGGGTACGCCGCGTAGAACGCGCGCCTGACGACCGGCCACTGCTGCGCCGAACTGCAGTGGATGAAGCCTTCCTCGGCCAGCGTGCGTCCCAGCGTTGACTGCTCGTAGGACCCTGAGACCCGCGAGGCATCCCAGTGCTGCTGCTCCGCCAGGTGGTAGATGGTCACGCTGCCGACCGTATCCGAGCATCCAGCGACGGTCGGTCACAGGCCTGCGTGGTCACCGTGCGTGGGTGGCGAGGGGGACGCTCGGGCCTGCTCGCTGCGCTCCCTTGACGGACTGTCGCATCCCCCTCCCCACCCCGACTTACCATGCGGGTGGTTGTGACCATGAGCGGGCCGATGTTCTGGAACGGCGGGAACCCCGGCTCGGGCAAGTCGACCATTGCGCGGCAGCTCGCCCACGAGCTGGACCTTCCGCTGCACCCGATCGACGCCTACACCTACGACCACCTCGACCGTCTCGGCGACCTGGGCCCTCCGCTCGACGAGGTGCTGGCCCAGGGGCCCGCCGCGGCAGCCGACGAGTTCGAGCGGGTCTCGGCTCTTCGGCTTCCCGTGGTGGTCGACGACGTCCGCGCTGCCCGCGTTGGCGAGGTCCCGACGCTGGTCGAGGGGCCGCAGCTGCATCCGGGTGCGGTGGCGGAGTGGGCGCCGCTCTCGGCGATCTGGCTGGTCACCACTGCGGAACGCACGCGAGCCGCCCGGGAGCAGCGGCTCGTCGATGGGGACGAGGCGGGGCGGAGGCGGGTCGAGGGGTTGGTCCAACGCGACCAGGCGATCGGCGGGCGCCTGGGTGCGGCAGCGGCACGGGAGGGCCTGCCCGTGGTGGACGTGCCCACCGACGTCAGGTGGGACGGCGTCACCGCCGCCGTCCGGGCGGCGGTCGTCACCGCCCTTGCGGGCCATCCACGCTTGCGACCCGGGCCAGAGCTGGCGGCCCGCCGACGGCACGAGAACGAGGTCATGCGCCGCCAGATCTCGGCCCACGAGAGGCAGATCGGCGCAACCCTTCCACCCTTCCCCTACGCCTGCACCTGCGGGCGCAGCGGCTGCGACGACGTCGAGCCGGCCACCTCCGCGGACTATTCACTGGTGCGGCTCCGCGGCTCGTCCTGAGTGGAGGGTTGACCCCCCCGGGTGTGGTCAACCCTTCACCCAGCGCGCAGAGCCGCCCAGAAGGCACGTATGCCGTGCCCCGGACCGGGGGCACGGCATACGTCGCGTGGGGCCGGCTGGGGTCAGCCGGCGTGGGTGTCGTCCTCGCGGACCGCTCCGGCTTCGTGGGACTTGGCCGCGTCGGCCTCGCCGCCGGGGTTCGGGGACTTGCCGCCGGCGCGCACCAGCTCCTCGATCTGCTTGCCGGTGTCGGCGTCGACGTTCTTCCAGTACTCGAACGCCTTCTCCAGCACCGCGCCCGTGACGCCGCCGAGCAGGTGGCCGGCGACCGTCTGGACGAACGCCGCGCGCTGGGCGTCGTCCCAGACCTCGCGCACGAGCGTGCCGGCCTGGCCGAAGTCGTCGTCCTCGGCGTGCAGCTCGTAGGCCGTGCGGACCATCGCGCCGTCGGCGTCCCAGCCGTCCTCGACCGGGCCGGTCAGGTCGGAGAAGGGGCGGCCGGCGGTGTTGGGCGCGTAGACCGGGGCGTCACCGCTGTGGTCGTAGGCCATCGGCCCGTCGAAGGTGTAGCTGTTGGTCTCCACGCGGGGGCGGTTGACCGGCAGCTGCAGGTAGTTCGGGCCGATGCGGTAGCGGTGGGTGTCGCTGTAGGCGAACGTGCGCCCGAGCAGCATCTTGTCGGGGGAGAACCCGATGCCGGGCACGAGCGCGCTGGGCTCGAAGGCGGCCTGCTCGATCTGGGCGAAGAAGTTCTCCGGGTTCCTGTTCAGCGTCATCGTGCCGACCTTGACCAGCGGGTAGTCGCTGTGCGGCCAGACCTTGGTCAGGTCGAACGGGTTGAACCGGTAGGTCCGGGCGTCCTCGTAGGGCATGACCTGGACCGAGAGCGTCCAGCTCGGGAACTCGCCGCGCCCGATGGAGTCGTAGAGGTCGCGACGGTGGTGGTCGGCGTCCTCACCGGCGATGCGGGTGGCCTCCTCGCCGGTCAGGCCCTCCACGCCCTGGTCGGAGTGGAAGTGGTACTTCACCCAGAACTTCTCGCCGGCGGCGTTGACCCACATGTAGGTGTGCGAGCCGTAGCCGTTCATGTGGCGGAACGTCTTCGGGATACCGCGGTCGCCCATGAGGTAGGTGACCTGGTGGGCCGACTCGGGGTTGAGCGTCCAGAAGTCCCACTGCATGTGGTTGTCGCGCAGGCCCGAGCCGCCGCGCCGCTTCTGGCTGCGGATGAAGTGCGGGAACTTCATCGTGTCGCGGATGAAGAACACCGGGGTGTTGTTGCCGACGAGGTCGTAGTTGCCCTCGGAGGTGTAGAACTTCAGCGCGAAGCCGCGCGGGTCGCGCCAGGTGTCGGGGGAGCCCTGCTCGCCGGCCACGGTGGAGAAGCGCGCGAGCATGTCGGTCCTCGCGCCCGGCTGGAACAGCGCGGCCTTGGTCCAGGCCGAGACGTCCTCGGTGGTCTCGAAGACGCCGAACGCGCCGCTGCCCTTGGCGTGGACGTTGCGCTCCGGCACGCGCTCGCGGTTGAAGTGCGCCATCTGCTCGATGAAGTGCGTGTCGTGCAGCAGGATCGGGCCGTTGGACCCGAGGGTGAGGGAGTTGCGGTCGCTGACCGCGGGGGCTCCGGTGCTCGTCGTGGAGCCGGTCGGACCGGTCTGCTGGCTCATGGGGTCTCCTCGCGTTGACGGACGTCTGGCACGGGTCGGGACGGGCGTGCCGGCACGGGGTCAGATGACCCACCCCACCACGCGATCTGGAACAGGTCAAGAAAGGCGGATGGCGTTGGCGTGAAATGGATGGAGGCCCGTCGGTGCGCCATGGGAGCCTGCCGGTATGCCGTTCGCCCCCTACCGTCGCGTCCTCTCTGTCCCTGCGGCGAGGGCCGCGCTGCTGCTCGGGCTGTTCCTGCGCATCCCGATGTTCGCCGGCGGCGTCGTGCTGACCCTGCACATCGTGCAGACCCTGCACCGGGGCTACGCCGAGGCCGGCGTGGTCTCCGCGCTGGCGACGGTCTGCATCGCGATCAGCGGACCCTGGCGCGGGCGGCTGCTCGACCGGATCGGCCTGCGCCGCACGGTGCTGCCCTCGATCATCGTCACCGCCCTCGTGTGGTCGGTCGCGCCGTTCGTCGGCTACCTGCCGCTGCTGCTGCTCGCGATCCCCGCCGGCCTGTTCGTCACGCCGACGTTCTCGATCCTGCGCCAGGCGATCATCACCGCTGTCCCGGACGCGGAGCGCCGCACCGCCCTGTCCCTGGACTCGGTCGGCGTCGAGCTGTCCTTCATGCTCGGCCCCGTCCTGGGCGTCTGGGCGGCGACCACGTGGTCGACCACGTGGGTGCTGTTCACCGCCGAGATGCTCACGGTGGTCGGCGCCATCGCGGTGTGGGTGGTCAACCCCGTCATGCGCCGCGAGGGCCACGACGCCGACGCGGCGCACCTGCCCCGGCGCGAGTGGTTCAGCGGGGCGTTCCTGGCCGTCCTGGCCGCGGCCGCGGCCACCACCCTCGTGCTCTCCGGCTGCGACGTGGCGTTCGTGGCGGCCATGCGCGACTACGGCGCGGTCGGCTCACTCGGCCCGGTGCTCGCCGTCTGGGGACTGGGGTCCGCGCTCGGCGGCCTCGTCTACGGCGCGCTGCACCGCTCGCTGCCGGTGTTCGCCCTGCTCGCCGGCCTCGGCGTCGTCACGGTCCCGCTCGCCCTGGCCTCCGGGCCGGTGTCGCTGGCGCTGCTGTCGTTCGTCGCCGGCCTGTTCTGCGCGCCGACCATCACCGCCACCGTCGACGCGGTCAGCCGCGTGGTCCACGAGCGCGCCCGGGGCGAGGCGATGGGCTGGCACGGGTCGGCGATGACCGCCGGCTCCGCACTGGGCGCGCCGGTGGCCGGCGCGGCGATCGACCTGCAGGGCTACGCCGGCGGCTTCGCCCTCGTCGGGCTGCTCGGTGTGCTGGTGGCCACGTCCGGGTGGGCCACGGTCCGGCTGCGTCGCCGGCGCCGGGCCGCCGTCGACGTCGCCGCAGCGGCCTGACGTCAGCGACCGACAGGCTCAGACGACCGAGCCGGTGAGCTTCTCGCCGGGGCCCTGGCCCGGGGCGTCGGGGAAGACCGAGGCCTCCCGGAACGCCAGCTGCAGCGACTTCAGGCCGTCGCGCAGGGGAGCGGCGTGCTGGCTGCCGATGTCGGGGGCGGCGGCGGTCACCAGGCCGGCGAGGGCGTTGATCAGGCGGCGGGCCTCGTCGAGGTCCTTGAGCTCCTCGGCGTCGGCGCCCTCGGCCAGACCGCACTTCACGGCGGCCGCGCTCATGAGGTGCACGGCCGCGGTGGTGATGATCTCCACCGCCGGCACCTCGGCGATGTCCCGGACGTGGTCGTCGACCGAGGGGGTGGTCAGGGGGTCAGGATTGGGATTCTGCGGGTCCACGCTGGTAGCCTTGCAGATCGACCGGCTGTGACTCGACGGTGCCCCCGGGCAGCGACCAGGTCACAGCGTGCAAGAGAAGCACCAGCTTCCACCCGCATCGACTCACGTCGTCGGGTCCCAGGTCCGCCCGCCACGAGCGGGCCGCCTCAATCGGAGGGGCGGCTCACCCGCGGCGGCCAGCGTACGACGTGTGGCCAGCCACCCGTCATACCAGCGGTCCCTGGTCCGGATGCCCAGGCTCCTCGCGCACACAGGTGGCGAGGAGCCTTCTTCGTCTCCTGCGGGCACAGTGACACTGACTCAAGGAGACAAACATCAGCGAGCCTCGTATCAACGACCGCATCCGTGTCCCGGAAGTGCGGTTGGTTGGCCCCAATGGTGAGCAGGTCGGCATCGTCCGCGTGGAGGATGCCCTGCGTCTGGCTGCGGAGGCCGACCTCGACCTCGTCGAGGTGGCCCCCATGGCCAAGCCTCCGGTGGCCAAGCTCATGGACTTCGGCAAGTTCAAGTACGAAGCAGCCATCAAGGAGCGGGAAGCCCGCAAGAACCAGATCAACACGGTCATCAAGGAGATCAAGCTCCGACCCAAGATCGACCCGCACGACTACGGCACCAAGAAGGGCCACGTCGAGCGGTTCCTCAAGGCCGGCGACAAGGTCAAGGTGACGATCATGTTCCGTGGTCGCGAGCAGTCGCGCCCGGAGCTGGGCTTCCGCCTGCTGCAGCGCCTCGCCCAGGACGTGGTCGAGCTCGGCTTCGTCGAGAGCGCGCCCAAGCAGGACGGCCGCAACATGATCATGGTCCTCGGCCCGACGCGGAAGAAGGCCGAGGCCAAGGCCGAGCAGCGCCGTCGCCGCGAGGAGACCGCGCCCGCCGCCGAGGCCCCCGCCGCCGGGGAGTCCGCGCCGGCACCCGCAGCCGAGACCACCGAGGCTGCCGCTCCGGAGGCCCAGGCCGCCGAGTAGTCGCCCGGGGCGGCTCCCGCCGCCCCGCGACACCCCCGACCACAGCAAGCACGACTGAAGGAGATCGGCTTCCCATGCCGAAGATGAAGAGCCACAGCGGCGCCAAGAAGCGCTTCCGGGTCACCGGCAAGGGCAAGGTCATGCGCGAGCAGGCCGGCGGTCGCCACCTGCTCGAGCACAAGTCCTCGCGCAAGATGCGTTCGATCGCGAACGACGTCGAGCTGTCCAAGCCCGACGCGAAGAAGATCAAGAAGCTCCTCGGCAAGTAACCGAGAGCCACCACCCAGTCGATCCAGCGACCGAGTGTGAAGCTCTCTCGGTTCAGCATTAACCAGCAAGGAGTACTCACGTGGCACGCGTGAAGCGGGCGGTCAACGCCCAGAAGAAGCGTCGGGTCGTCCTCGAGCGGGCCAGCGGCTACCGCGGGCAGCGCTCGCGCCTGTACCGCAAGGCCAAGGAGCAGGTCACCCACTCCCTCGGTTACGCCTACCGTGACCGCCGCGCCAAGAAGGGCGACTTCCGTCGCCTCTGGATCCAGCGGATCAACGCCGCGGCCCGCGCCAACGGCATGACCTACAACCGCTTCATCCAGGGCCTGAAGGCTGCCGAGGTCGAGGTCGACCGTCGCATCCTGGCCGACCTGGCCGTCAACGACGCCGCCGCGTTCGCCGCGCTCGTCGAGATCGCCAAGGCCAACGTCCCGGCCCAGGCCGACGCCAGCGACGCTGCCTGACCTGCTGCGCCAGCAAGTCTCCGCGCGCCGGGTCGATGCCGTGCTGACCAACACCCGTTCCGATCGGGTCAGGTCGGTCAAGGCGTTGACCCGGCGCGCTGTGCGTCACCGCGAGGGCCTGTTCCTCGCCGAGGGTCCGCAGGCCGTCCGTGAGGCGGTCCGCTTCCGCCCCGACGTGGTCCGTGACCTGTATGCCGTGCCCGAGGCGGCCGCGCGCCACGCGGCGATCCTGGAGGAGGCCGACGGGCAGGGCATTCACGTCCACGAGGTCAGCCCCGAGGTGCTGGCCGCCATGTGCGACACCTCCGCCCCGCAGGGCCTGCTGGCGGTCTGCCGGCCGGTCGACGTCCCGCTGGCGGACGTGCTCGGCACCGACCCGCGCCTGGTGGTCGTGCTGACCAACGTCCGCGACCCCGGCAACGCGGGCACCGTCATCCGTGGTGCCGACGCGGCCGGGGCCGACGCCGTCCTGGTCAGCGACGCCAGCGTGGACGTCTACAACCCCAAGGTGGTGCGCTCCACCGTCGGGTCCCTCTTCCACCTGCCCGTCGTGACCGGCGTGCCCGTCCCCCGGCTGCTCTCCAGCCTGCGGGAGGCGGGCGTGCGCCTGCTCGCCGCCGACGGCTCCGGGGCGACGGTGCTCGACGACGCCGACCTCTCCGGCCGGCACGCCTGGGTCATGGGCAACGAGGCGTGGGGCCTCGAGCCCGAGGTCCGCGACGCCTGTGACGAGGTCGTCCGGGTGCCCATCCACGGCCATGCCGAGTCCCTCAACCTGGCCATGGCGGCCACGATCTGTCTCTACGCTTCCGCGAGCGCGCATCGCGGGACGCGCCGAAATGGGTAAGGTCAGCGTCATGGGGACCGAGGCACGTCCATCAGTGGACCAGGCGGTCACGTGGGACGACCGGATCGGGGATGTGCTCCCGGACGGCGTGGTCGTCGCAGACGCCGAGGCCACGGTGGTCTACGTCAACCGCCGGGCCGCGGCCATCCTCGGCCAGGACATCGCCGACATGGTCGGCCAGGACGTCCGCAAGGTGCTGCCGCTGCAGGACTCCGACGCCCGGTCCTGGTGGAGCTGCACCGACCCGTGGAACGGGCTGAACATCCGCACCGGCCACCGCGAACGCCTCCTCATCCTCCAGGGCGGCCACGAGGTCCTCGTGACCGCCCGCTACGTGCGTCCCGGGCGCAACCAGCCGGTCACCGAGGTCGTCCTGTCGCTGCGTGACGCGGAGTCCCGGCGCCGGGCCGAGGCCAGCAACGCCGCCCTCATCTCCACCGTCGCCCACGAGCTGCGCTCGCCCCTGACCTCGGTCAAGGGCTTCTCGTCCACCCTGCTGCACCGCTGGGAGCGCTTCACCGACGACCAGAAGCGGCTGATGCTGCAGACGATCGAGGCCGATGCCGACCGGGTCACCCGGCTGATCACCGAGCTGCTCGACATCTCGCGCATCGACGCCGGCCGGCTGCAGGTGCGCCGCCAGCCGGTCGACGTGACCGCCGTCGTCAAGCGGCACATCGAGCGGTTCGTGGCCAGCGGCCACGACCGGGAGCGGTTCGTCCTCGAGGCCGCGCCGGAGCTGCCCGAGACGTGGGCCGACCCGGACCGCCTGGACCAGATCCTGGCCAACCTGATGGAAAATGCCGTGCGCCACGGCGACGGGACCGTCAGCCTGAGTGTCATGCCGACCACGCAGAACGGCAGCGAGGCCATCGCCGTGACGGTCAGCGACCAGGGCGAGGGCATCGCCCCCGAGAACTACTCCCTCGTCTTCACCCGGTTCTGGCACGGCTCCCGCCGGGGCGGCACCGGCCTGGGCCTCTACGTCGTGCGCGGGCTGGTCGAGGCCCACGGCGGCCAGATCAGCGTCGGCGCCGCCCGCTCCGGTGGCGCCCAGTTCCGATTTACCTTGCCTTCGGGCGCCCCGGAACACCTCGTCTGACCGGCCCACGCGGCCCATAGACTGCCGAGCGGCAGTCGTCCCACCGCTTGTCCACGTCGGCGGCTGCACGCCGCACGCGACCTCATGAAGTGAAAGCGATGTCTGGACCCAACACGCAGTACGACCCCGTCGAGGTGAGCAGCCTGGACCCCTCCGCGATCGACGCCGCGGTACAGGAGGCCCTGGCCGCCATCGCCGCCGCCACCAGCCTGGAGGAGCTCAAGGCCGCCCGCCTGGCCCACCAGGGCGACAAGAGCCCATTGGCGCTGGCCAACCGCGAGATCGGCGCCCTGCCGCCCACCGCCAAGGCCGAGGCCGGCAAGCGGGTCGGCCAGGCCCGCGGCCAGGTCGCCCAGGCCCTGGCCCGGCGACAGGTCGAGCTCGAGGCCGAGCGGGACGCCCGCCTGCTCATCGAGGAGACCGTCGACGTCACCGCCCCGGTGGCCCGTCGCCGCAGCGGCTCCCGCCACCCGCTGGAGCTGACCTCCGAGCGCCTCGCCGACGTCTTCGTCGCCATGGGATGGGAGGTCGCCGAGGGCCCCGAGGTCGAGTCGGAGTGGTTCAACTTCGACGCGCTCAACCTTGGCCCGGACCACCCGGCCCGCCAGATGCAGGACACCTTCTTCGTCGAGCGGCCCGACTCGGGCCTGGTGCTGCGCACGCAGACCTCGCCGGTCCAGGTGCGCACGCTGCTCGAGCGTGAGCTGCCGGTCTACGTCGTCTGCCCCGGCAAGGTGTTCCGCACCGACGAGCTCGACGCCACCCACACCCCGGTGTTCCACCAGCTCGAGGGCCTGGCCGTTGACGAGGGCCTGACCATGGCGCACCTGCGCGGCACGTTGGAGCACTTCGTCCAGGCGATGTTCGGTGAGGACATCGAGACCCGGCTGCGACCGGCATACTTCCCGTTCACCGAGCCCAGCGCCGAGCTGGACTTCCGCTGCTTCGTCTGCGGCGGCAAGGACCCCGAGTGCCGCACCTGCGGCGGCACCGGCTGGATCGAGCTCGGCGGCTGCGGCATGGTCAACCGGGCCGTGCTCGTCGCCTGCGGGGTGGACCCCGACCGCTACAGCGGGTTCGCCTTCGGGATGGGCATCGAGCGGACGCTGATGTTCCGCCACGGCGTCGCCGACATGCACGACATCGTCGAGGGCGATGTGCGGTTCAACCACCAGTTCGGGATGGAGATCTGATGCGGGCGCCCGTTTCGTGGCTGCGCGAGCTCGTCGACGTGGCACCGGAGGCGACCGGCCGTGACATCGCGGCCAGCCTGGTCAAGGTCGGCCTCGAGGAGGAGGGCCTGCACGGCGGGGACATCACCGGCCCGCTCGTGGTCGGCCGCGTCCTGGAGCTGGCCGAGGAGCCGCAGAAGAACGGCAAGGTCATCCGCTGGTGCCAGGTCGACGTCGGCGAGCACGGCCAGCGGCTGACCGAGGGCACACCGCAGGGCATCGTCTGCGGCGCCCACAACTTCGCCGTCGGCGACCTCGTCGTCGTCGTGCTGCCCGGGGCCGTCCTGCCCGGTGACTTCGCCATTGCCGCGCGCAAGACCTACGGCCACGTCAGCAACGGCATGATCTGCTCCGCCGCCGAGCTCGGCCTGGGGGATGACCACGCCGGCATCATCGTGCTGCAGGAGTGGTTCGCCGAGGACCCCGAGCTGCTGGCCTCGCTTCAGCCCGGCGACGACGCCATCGCCCTGCTCGGCCTGGCCGACGAGGTCGTCGAGGTCAACGTCACGCCCGACCGCGGCTACTGCTTCAGCATGCGCGGGATCGCCCGGGAGTACTCCCACGCCACCGGCGGCAGCTTCCGCGACCCGGCCGACATCGCAACCCCGGCCGCGAACGACGGCGGGTATGCCGTGCAGCTCGCCGACGGTGCGCCGCTCGGCGGCCGGGTCGGCTGCGACCGCTACGTCGCCCGGGTGGTCCGCGACATCGACACCACCCGTCCGTCGCCGCGGTGGATGCAGAAGCGGCTCACCCAGATGGGGATGCGCCCGATCTCCCTGGCCGTCGACGTCACCAACTACGTGATGCTGGCGCTCGGCCAGCCGCTGCACGCCTTCGACCTCGACACGCTCAGTGGCAGCATCGTGGTGCGCCGTGCCCGCGAGGGGGAGAAGCTCACGACCCTTGACGACGTCGAGCGCGAGCTGTCCCCGGAGGACCTGCTCATCACCGACGGCGGGGAGACCCCGCTGGCCATCGCCGGCGTCATGGGCGGGGCCACCTCGGAAGTCGGCGCCACGACGAGCACGGTGCTCATCGAGTCCGCGCACTTCGACCCGACGACCGTGGCGCGCTCGTCGCGGCGGCACCGCCTGGTCACCGAGGCGTCCAAGCGCTTCGAGCGTGGCGTGGACCCCGACGTGACCGCGGTCGCCGCCCAGCTCGCGGTGGACCTGCTCGTCCAGCTCGGTGGGGGCACCGCGGACGACGGCGTCACCGACGTCGACGACCGCACCCCGCGCCGCCGGGTCCCGCTGGACGCCGACCTGCCCACGCGCCTGGTCGGGCTGGAGCTGCCCCGCGAGGAGGTCGTCGCCACGCTGCGCGCCATCGGCTGCGATGTGGAGGACATCGGCGACGGGCCGCTGTCGGTGCTGCCGCCGTCGTGGCGCCCCGACCTGCACAACGGACCGGACTTCGTCGAGGAGGTCATCCGGATCCACGGCTACGACCAGGTGCCGGCGGTGCTGCCCCGGCCCAGCGCGGGGCTGGGGCTGAGCCACGGCCAGCGGGCTCGTCGCGTCGTCGCCGACGCCCTGGCCCATCACGGCCTGGACGAGGTGCTGACCTACCCCTTCGTCGGCGCCGGCGTCCACGACGCCATGGGCCTGCCGGCCGACGACCCGCGGCGCACGATGCTGCGGGTGGCCAACCCGCTCTCGGAGGAGGCGCCGTTCCTGCGCACCTCGGTGCTGTCCACCCTGGTCGAGGCGCTGCGCCGCAACGTCTCCCGGGGCCAGCGCGACGTCGCGGTGTTCGAGATGGGGCTCGTCACCCGGCCCGAGGCCGGCACGGTCTCCGCCCCGGTGCCCGGCACCGACGCGCGCCCCGACGAGGAGACCCTCGCGCGGATCGAGGCGGCCGTCCCGGCGCAGCCCCGGCGCGTGGCGTTCGCGCTGGCCGGTGAGGCCGAGCGCGGTGGCTGGTGGGGCCCGGGTCGCCCGGCCGACTGGTCCGACGCGGTGACCGCCGCGCGGGCCGTCGCCGACGCCCTCGGGGTCGAGCTGCACGTCACCGCCGACGACCACGCCCCGTGGCACCCCGGGCGGTGCGCCCGGCTGAGCCTGGCCGACGGCACCCTCGTGGGCCACGCCGGCGAGCTGCACCCCAAGGCGGTCGCGGCCCTGGAGCTGCCCGCGCGCACCTGCGCCGCCGAGCTGGACGTCGACGTGCTCTCCGCCGCGAGCGAGGGCAACGTGCAGGCCACCCCGCTGTCGACCTACCCGGTCGCGCACACCGACGTGGCCCTCACGGTCGAGGACGCCGTCCCCGCCGGCGAGGTCGAGGCGGTCATCCGCGAGGCGGCCGGGGAGCTGCTGGAGTCGGTGTGGCTGTTCGACGTCTACCGCGGCGAGCAGGTGGGGGAGGGGCACCGGTCGCTGGCCTACCGGATGTACTTCCGCGCCCCCGACCGCACGCTGACCACCGAGGAGGTCAACGCGCTGCGGGACCGGGCCATCGCCCGTGCCGCCGAGCGCCTCGGCGCCGTCCAGCGTGGCGCCTGAGTCGAGCCCCCACACCCGGGGTGCGGACCCGCCGTGTGCACCCCGGGCGGGCGACCCGGGACTGCATAGAACTGCGCCGGGGTGTATAGTCATGCGGCATGGTGACGGCAGCGGTGGCAGGCGCGAGCGGCTATGCCGGTGGCGAGATCGTCAGGCTTCTCCTGGCGCATCCCGCGATCGAGGTCGGCGCGCTCACCGCTGCGTCCAACGCCGGATCCCGGCTCGGTGAGGTCCACCCGCACCTGACGCCCCTGGCCGACCGGGTGCTCGTCGAGACCTCGGCACAGACCCTTGCCGGCCACGACGTGGTCTTCCTGGCCCTCCCGCACGGTGCCTCCGCCGCCCTGGCCGCGCAGCTGCCCGACGACGTGGTGGTCATCGACTGCGGCGCCGACTTCCGGCTGGCCGACGCGCAGGCATGGGGGCACTTCTACGGCAGCGAGCACGCCGGCACCTGGCCCTACGGCCTGCCCGAGCTGGCCGACCGTGACGGGGCTCGGCACCGGGAGGCGCTGGCTGGCGCGCGGCGGGTCGCCGTCCCCGGCTGCTACCCGACCGCGTGCAGCCTCGCCCTGGCCCCCGGCTTCGTGGCCGGGCTGCTCGAGCCGGAGGACGTCGTCATCGTGGCCGCCAGCGGCACCTCCGGGGCGGGCAAGGGGCTCAAGGCGCACCTGCTCGGCGCCGAGGTCATGGGCTCCATGTCGCCCTACGGCGTCGGCGGCGTCCACCGGCACACCCCGGAGGTCGAGCAGAACCTCTCCCGGGCCGCCGGGGCCGCGGTCACCGTCTCGTTCACCCCCACCCTGGCCCCCATGCCGCGGGGCATCCTCGCCACCGCGACCGCCAAGGCGGCCCCCGGGGCCACCGCGGCGTCCGTGCGCGAGGCGTGGCACACGGCCTACACGGACGAGCCGTTCGTGCACCTCCTGCCCGAAGGGCAGTGGCCGCGGACCGCGGACGTGCTCGGCAGCAACTGCGTGCACGTGCAGGTCGCCCTCGACGAGCGGGCCGGGCGCGTCGTCGCCGTCGCCGCCGTCGACAACCTGACCAAGGGCACCGCCGGCGCCGCCGTGCAGTGCGCCAACCTCGCCCTCGGCCTGCCGGAGACCACCGGCCTTCCCCTCACCGGAGTCGCCCCGTGAGCATCACCGTCCCCCAGGGCTTCCGCGCCAGCGGCGTCGTCGCGGGGCTCAAGGCCAGCGGGCGGCCCGACGTGGCCGTCGTCGTCAACGACGGGCCGCGCCACGACGCCGCCGCCGTGTTCACGAGCAACCGGGTGGTCGCCGCCCCGGTGACGTGGAGCCGGCAGGTGCTCGGCGACGGGCGGGTCGACGCCGTGGTGCTCAACTCCGGTGGGGCCAACGCCTGCACGGGGCCGCAGGGCTTCGCCGACACCCACGCCAGCGCCGAGCACCTCGCCGCCGCCCTCGGCGTCTCCGCCGGCGACATCGCGGTGTGCTCCACCGGCCTGATCGGCGAGCTGCTGCCGATGGACAGGCTCATCGCGGGCATCGACGCCGGCGTGGCCGCGCTGGCCGGCAACGGGGGCGATGCGGCCGCCACCGCGATCATGACCACCGACACGGTGAGCAAGCAGGCCGTGGCCGCCGGCGACGGGTGGCTGGTCGGCGGCATGGCCAAGGGCGCGGGGATGCTCGCCCCGGCGCTGGCCACCATGCTCGTCGTGGTGACCACCGACGCGGTGGCCGACCCCGCCACCCTCGACGCCGCGCTGCGGGACGCGACCGCGCAGACGTTCGACCGGGTCGACTCCGACGGGTGCATGTCCACCAACGACACGGTGCTGCTGCTGGCCTCCGGCGCCTCCGGCGTCACCCCGACGGTGGACGAGCTCACCGACGCGGTCACCGCCGTGTGCGCCGACCTGGCCCGCCAGCTGGTCGCCGACGCCGAGGGGGCCAGGCACGACATCGCCGTCGAGGTGCGCTCGGCCGCCAGCCTCGCGGATGCCCTCGAGGTGGCCCGCGCGGTGGCCCGCAACAACCTGTTCAAGTGCGCGGTCTTCGGCGGCGACCCCAACTGGGGCCGGGTCCTGGCCGCCGTCGGCACCACCGCGGCCGCGTTCGAGCCCGACCAGCTCGACGTGTCGATCAACGGGGTCCGGGTCTGCCGCGCCGGCGGAGTGGGGCAGGACCGCTCGCTGGTCGACCTGTCCGACCGTGAGGTGCACGTGGTCGTCGACCTGCACGCCGGCGCGGACACCGCCACGGTCTGGACCAACGACCTCACCCACGACTACGTCCACGAGAACTCGGCCTACAGCACATGAGCACCACCACCCTGCGCGGCACCATCGACACCGACGCCCTGTCCCGGGCCGCCGGCAAGGCCCAGACCCTGGTCGAGGCCCTGCCCTGGCTCGAGCAGTTCCGCGGCGCGCTCGTCGTGATCAAGTACGGCGGCAACGCCATGCTCGACGAGGAGCTCAAGGCCGCCTTCGCCCAGGACATCGTCTTCCTGCGGTATGCCGGGCTGCGCCCCGTCGTCGTGCACGGCGGCGGCCCGCAGATCGCCAGCATGCTCGGCCGGCTCGGGCTGCCCAGCGAGTTCCGCGGCGGCCTGAGGGTCACCACCCCGGAGGTCATGGACGTGGTGCGCATGGTCCTCACCGGTCAGGTGGGCCGCGAGCTCGTCGGCCTGATCAACCGGCACGGCCCGCTCGCCGTCGGCCTCTCCGGCGAGGACGGTGCGCTGTTCGGGGCCCGCCGCCGGCCGGCCACCGTCAACGGCGAGTCTGTCGACGTCGGCCTGGTCGGCGACGTCGAGACGGTCAACCCCACCGCCGTCACCGACCTGCTCGAGGCCGGCCGCATCCCCGTCGTCTCCACCATCGCCCCCGACCTCGACGAGGACGGGCAGGTGCTCAACGTCAACGC
Organism: Oryzihumus sp.; assembly: GCF_054325275.1. Taxonomy (NCBI): domain Bacteria; kingdom Bacillati; phylum Actinomycetota; class Actinomycetes; order Micrococcales; family Intrasporangiaceae; genus Oryzihumus; species Oryzihumus sp. The sequence continues at coordinate 6,098 of NZ_JBTCWL010000004.1, read as the reverse complement.
CGACACCGCCGCGGCGGCGCTCGCGGTGGCGCTGCGCGCCCACAAGCTCGTTGTGCTCACCGACGTCGAGGGCATCTACGCCAGCTGGCCCGACCGCGACTCGCTGCTGTCGAGCCTGGCGGTCAGCGACGCCGACGAGCTGCTCGGCAGGGTCGACGCGGGCATGGTGCCCAAGCTCGAGGCCTGCATCCGGGCCGTGCGCCAGGGCGTGCCGCAGGCCCACGTCATCGACGGCCGGCAGCCGCACTCGCTGCTGCTGGAGGTCTTCACCAGCGAGGGAATCGGGACCATGGTCGTCCCGGATGGAGCGGACTCATGAGCGGCACCACGGTCAAGGACTGGCTCGAGCGCTACGACCACGCGCTGCTCGGCGTCTTCGGGCAGCCGCGCACCGTGCTGGCCCGGGGTGAGGGCGCCGTCGTCGAGGACGTCGAGGGCACCCGCTACCTCGACCTGCTCGGCGGCATCGCCGTCAACACCCTGGGCCACGGCCACCCGGCCCTCGTGCGCGCCGTCGCGGAGCAGGCCGCCTCGCTGGTCCACGTCTCCAACTTCTTCACCACCCCGGGCCAGGTGCAGCTCGCCGAGCGCCTGCTCGCCCTTGCCGGGGCGCCCGACGGCTCGGCGGTCTTCTTCGCCAACTCGGGCACCGAGGCGCTCGAGGCGGCGGTCAAGCTGAGCCGGCGCACCGGCCGGACCCGGATCATCGCGGCGGAGGGCGCCTTCCACGGCCGGACGACCGGGGCGCTGGCGCTGACCCACAAGCCGGCCTACCGCGAGCCGTTCGAGCCGCTCATCCCCGAGGTCGTCCACGTCCCCTGGAACGACCAGGACGCGCTGCGCGCGGCCGTCACGGCCGACGTCGCCGCGGTGGTCCTCGAGCCCATCCAGGGTGAGGCGGGCGTGCGGCCCGCCGACCCGGCATACCTGCAGCTGGCCCGCGAGCTGACCACCGCCCACGGCGCGCTGCTCGTCCTGGACGAGGTCCAGACGGGGGTCGCGCGCACCGGCAGCTGGTTCGCCTTCCAGCAGGCCGGCGTCACCCCCGACGCCATGACCCTGGCCAAGGGCCTGGGGGGCGGGGTGCCGATCGGCGCCCTGGTCACGTTCGGACCCGAGGTCACCGGGCTGCTCGCCCCCGGGCAGCACGGCACGACCTTCGGCGGCAACCCACTTGCCGTGGCCGCCGGGCTCGCCGTCCTCGACACCATCGAGGCGGAGGGCCTGGTCGAGCACGCCCGTGCCGCCGGTGACCACCTCGCTGCGGCCGTCCTCGCCCTCGGGCACCCGCTCGTGGCCGAGGTCCGCGGCTCCGGCCTGCTGCGGGCAATCCAGCTCACCGCCGACGTCGCCCCCCAGGTCGCCGACCGGGCACTCGCCGCCGGCTTCATCGTCAACCCGGTCACGCCCTGCGTGCTGCGCCTGGCGCCGCCGCTGGTCGTCACCACCGACCAGCTCGACACCTTCGTGGCCGCCCTGCCCGCCCTCCTCGACGGACTGGAGACCTCCTGATGCCCCGCCACTTCCTGCGCGACGACGACCTGACCGCGCCCGAGCAGGCCGGCGTGATCGACCGGGCCATCGCCCTCAAGGCACGCCCCTTCAGCGAGCCCGTCCTGGCCGGCCCCCGCGCCGTCGCGGTCATCTTCGACAAGCCCTCGACCCGTACCCGGGTGTCGTTCTCGGTGGGCGTGGCCCAGCTCGGCGGCTACCCGCTGGTCATCGACGCTGCCTCCAGCCAGCTCGGCCGGGGCGAGCCGATCGAGGACACCACGCGGGTGCTCGAGCGCCAGGCCGCCGCGATCGTGTGGCGTACCTTCGGCCAGGAGCGGATCGAGGCGATGGCCTCGGCGAGCACCGTGCCGGTCGTCAACGCCCTCACCGACGAGTTCCACCCCTGCCAGATCCTGGCCGACCTCATGACGGTCAAGGAGCACAAGGGTCGCCTCGCCGGCCTGACCCTGGCCTACGTCGGGGACGCGGCCAACAACATGGCCCACTCCTACCTGCTCGGCGGGACGCTCGCCGGCATGCACGTGCGCGTCGCCGGCCCGGCCTCGCACCAGCCCGACGCGTCCGTGGTCGAGCGGGCGAAGCAGATCGCCGCGGAGCAGGGTGGGTCGGTCATCGTCACCACCGACGCGGCCGAGGCCTTCGCCGGCGCCGACGTCCTCGCCACCGACACCTGGGTGTCCATGGGGCAGGAGGCCGAGAAGGCGGCGCGAGCCGGTGCGGACAACCCGTTCGCGCCGTTCAGCCTGGACGACGCCGCGCTCGCCCAGGCGGCCCCCGACGCGATCGTGCTGCACTGCCTGCCCGCCTACCGGGGCCTGGAGATCAGCGCCTCGGTCATCGACGGCCCGCAGTCGGTCGTCTGGGACGAGGCCGAGAACCGGCTGCACGCGCAGAAGGCGCTGCTGTGCTTCCTGCTCGAGGCCTCGACCCCGGCGCGGGAGCTGACGGCATGATCGCCCACACCCGCGCCGCACGGCACCAGCGGATCGTGGAGATCCTGGGCCGGCACAACATCCGCTCCCAGGGCGAGCTGCTGACCCACCTCGCCCAGGACGGCCTCGAGGTCACCCAGGCGACGCTGTCGCGCGACCTGGTCGAGCTCGGCGCCGTGAAGGTCCGCCAGGGCCGGACCCTGGTGTATGCCGTGCCGGGGGAGGGCGGCGACCGCACCCCCCGCGCGGCGGAGGCCACCGACGCCGTCAACGCGCGGCTCAAGCGGCTCTGCGAGGAGCTGCTCGTCACCGCCGAGGCCTCGGCCAACCTCATCGTGGTGCGCACCCCGCCGGGGGCGGCGCAGTACCTCGCCTCGGCCATCGACCACGCCGACGAGGCGGCCATCATCGGCACCATCGCCGGTGACGACACGATCCTGGTCATCACCGCCGGCCCCGAGGACGGCCCGGCCGTGGCAGGGCGCCTGTTGTCCCTGGCCGGCACGCGGGAGGATTGAGCGTTGCTGCGCCTCGCCTGACCGCCACCGGGCCCCGGACCGGGGCCACCCGACATACCTGTTGCACGACAAGACATCTGAGCACTGAGGAGCACCCCGTGACCGACCGCGTTGTCCTTGCCTACTCCGGAGGCCTCGACACCTCCGTCGCCATCGGCTGGATCGCCGACGCCACCCAGGCCGAGGTCGTGGCCGTGGCCGTCGACGTAGGCCAGGGCGGGGAGGACCTCGAGGTCATCCGCCAGCGCGCCCTGGACTGCGGCGCCGTGGAGGCCTACGTGGCCGACGCCCGCGACGAGTTCGCCGACGAGTACTGCCTGCCCGCGCTGCAGGCCAACGCCCTCTACATGGACCGCTACCCGCTGGTGTCGGCGCTGTCCCGCCCGGTGATCGTCAAGCACCTGGTCGCCGCCGCGAAGCAGCACGGCGCCACCACGGTCGCCCACGGCTGCACCGGCAAGGGCAACGACCAGGTCCGCTTCGAGGTGGGCATCTCCGGCCTCGCCCCCGGCCTGAAGTGCATCGCCCCGGTGCGTGACCTCGCCCTGACCCGTGACAAGGCGATCGACTACGCCGAGAAGCACAACCTGCCGATCGAGACGACCAAGAAGAACCCGTACTCCATCGACCAGAACGTGTTCGGTCGCGCGGTGGAGACCGGCTTCCTCGAGGACATCTGGAACGCCCCGATCGAGGACCTGTACTCCTACACCAAGGACCCCTCGCGCCAGCACGACAAGGACGAGGTGGTCATCACCTTCGAGGCCGGCGTGCCGGTCGCCATCGACGGCGAGAAGGTCACCGTCCTGCAGGCCATCCAGAAGCTCAACGAGCGCGCGGGCAACGCCGGCATCGGCCGTCTCGACATGGTCGAGGACCGCCTCGTCGGCATCAAGAGCCGCGAGGTCTACGAGGCGCCGGGCGCCATCGCGCTGATCACGGCGCACCAGGAGCTGGAGAACGTCACGCTCGAGCGCGAGCTCGGCCGCTACAAGCGCGGCGTCGAGCAGAAGTGGGGCGAGCTGACCTACGACGGCCTGTGGTTCAGCCCGCTCAAGCGCTCGCTGGACGCGTTCATCGCCTCCACCCAGGAGCACGTCAACGGCGACATCAGGATGACGCTGCACGGCGGCCGCGCGGTCGTCACCGGCCGTCGCTCGGACACCAGCCTGTACGACTACAACCTGGCCACCTACGACGAGGGTGACACCTTCGACCAGTCGCTGGCCAAGGGCTTCATCGAGATCCACGGGCTGTCGAGCAAGATCGCCTCGGGTCGCGACCAGCGCCTCGGCCATGCCTGAGCCGGTGCCCGCGACGCCGTCGACCGGCGACCGGCTCAGCCTGTGGGGCGGCCGGTTCGCCGGCGGCCCGGCCGATGCCCTGGCCGCCCTGTCGAAGTCGACCCACTTCGACTGGCGCCTGGCGCCCTACGACATCGCCGGCTCCCGGGCCCACGCCCGGGTGCTGGCCAAGGCCGGGCTGCTCGACGAGCCGACGCTCGCCGCGATGCTCGAGGCCCTGGACCGGCTCGAGGCCGACGTGCGCTCGGGGGAGTTCACCCCGGCCGAGGCCGACGAGGACGTGCACACGGCGCTGGAGCGCGGCCTGATCGAGCGCGCCGGGGCCGACGTCGGCGGGCGGCTGCGCGCCGGCCGGTCCCGCAACGACCAGGTCGCCACGCTGTTCCGGATGTACCTGCGTGACCACGCGCGGACCTGCGCCAACCTCGTGCTCGACGTGGTCGACGCCCTCGTCGCCCAGTCCGCCGAGCACCTCGGCGTGGCCATGCCCGGGCGCACCCACCTGCAGCACGCCCAGCCGGTGCTGCTGGCCCACCACCTGCTGGCCCACGCCTGGGCGCTGCTGCGCGACGTCGACCGCTGGCAGGACTGGGATCGCCGGACGGCGCTGTCGCCGTACGGCTCGGGGGCGCTCGCCGGCAGCTCGCTCGGCCTCGACCCCGACGCGGTGGCGGCCGACCTCGGCTTCACCGCGGCGGTGGAGAACTCCATCGACGGCACGGCGAGCCGGGACTTCGTCGCCGAGTTCGCGTTCGTCTCGGCCATGGCCGCGGTCGACATCTCCCGGCTGGCCGAGGAGGTCGTGCTGTGGGCGACGAAGGAGTTCTCCTTCATCACCCTCGACGACGCCTACTCCACCGGGTCGAGCATCATGCCGCAGAAGAAGAACCCGGACGTGGCTGAGCTGGCCCGCGGCAAGGCCGGCCGGCTGGTCGGCGACCTCGCCGGGCTGCTCACCACGCTGAAGTCGCTGCCGCTGGCCTACAACCGGGACCTGCAGGAGGACAAGGAGCCCGTGTTCGACGCGGTCGACACCCTCGAGGTCCTGCTGCCGGCGTTCGCCGGGATGGTCGCCACGATGCGCTTCAACACGGAGCGGCTGGAGTCCCTTGCGCCGCAGGGGTTCTCCCTGGCCACCGACATCGCCGAGTGGCTGGTCCGCCAGGGCGTGCCGTTCCGCGTGGCCCACGAGGTCGCGGGAGAGTGCGTGCGGGCGTGCGAGCTGCGCGGGATCGAGCTGTGGGACCTCTCCGACGCCGACCTGCAGGCGATCTCGCCGCACCTGACCGCGGACGTGCGCAGCGTCCTGTCGGTCGAGGGCTCGCTGGCCTCCCGCGACGCCAAGGGCGGCACCGCCCCGGCCCGCGTGGCCGAGCAGCTCGAGCTCGTCCGCTCCCGCGTCGCGCAGGCTCGGGCAGCCCTTGTGGCCGCCACCGCCTGACCGCCGACCCGACCCTCCGGGCGCACCAAACGGCCCGAATCCGCCTCCCGCGAGGCGTGGTTCGGGCCGTCTGGTGCGTCCGGTCAGCGTGGTGAGGGCGCTCCTGACTGCAGGTGGTCCCTGAGTGCTGCCCAGGTGGCGGCCTCCTGCCGGCGGCCGACCCAGCCGAGCACCGGCCCCGCCAGCCGCAGCGCGCCGTGCGGGCGCAGCTCCCAGGACCAGCGCATCCGCGTCCCGCCGTCGACCGCGGCGAACGTCATCGCCCCGCGGGTTCTATGCCGGTTGGTGGCGTTCGTCCGCGACGTAGCCGACCACCTCGTCCACCGGACGCCTGATGACCGTCCTCCCTCGACCCTGGCCATGCCCACCCCTCCCGTTTCACCGGCCC